>JAYZBJ010000140.1:0-21388 GCA_036338795.1 Pseudomonadota bacterium
AACGGGCGAAGCGAAAACTCGCTCATGATCAGTTCGGCTGTGGTAGATTCAAACCTGTCGAAACTCACTTCAAAGTCGCTGTCTATCCCCTCGTCGACGGATGCCTCCATCGCATCAAACAGCTCGTTGAACGCGTTGGCCACGCCGAAATAGGATATGTTGCGGGCTTCGAGATGGTTAAACGCCACCCCTTCCTCGCCGAGCCGTTCCCCACGAAGACGCGCCGCGACAAGATCAGAGTTCAGCCCCCAGACCTCGACCTCATCGGCCTGAATGCCAAAGGCAGGCTCGGTTGCGACCGTGATCTTCAGGTCCGACACAACTGTTGCGCCGGAAGCCGGGTCCAGCGCCTTGCTATCCCAGCTGATCGAAAGAAGGTCCGGCAGCGCCTGATTGATCGGCTCAAGGTCTGCTTCGGCCTGATCGTCGAGCTTGAATTCGCGTTCCGACAGGCCTTGCAGGTCTGCGATGGACGCCTGCCAGTCCGCCGTGCTGTCCGTCGTCGCCGCCGGCCTGTCGAGCGGCGTCGTGCCGTCCTGTCCTGCCTGGTCCCGGTCACCGCCACAGGCAGCCAGTGAAGCGGCGAGAATTAGCGCGCTCAGCGAAGAGAGAGTTTTCATTTTCATGGGTCCCACCCGATTTCAGTGACCACTAAACTGGACAAGGCTCGTAACATCAACGCCCATTGAACGAAGTTTGCGAGATCCCTGCAGGTCCGGCAAGTCGACGAGGAAGACGGCAGCGATGATATCGGCCCGCCCCCGCCGCAGCAGCCTGACAGCCGCTTCTGCCGTGCCGCCGGTTGCGATCAGGTCATCGACGAGCAGGACATGCTCGCCTTCCTCCACGCCGTCCGTATGCATGTGCAGCTCATCGCTGCCGTATTCGAGTTCGTAGGACTCGCTCCAGGTCTTGTATGGCAGCTTTCCCGGCTTTCGGAGCGGCAGGAAACCCGCACCAAGGTGCAGGGCCATGGCCCCGCCAAGGATGAAGCCACGTGCATCAATCCCGGCGACCTTTGAGACGTCCATGTTCACGAAAGGCTTGCAGAGATCTTCGACAGCACCTGTAAATGCGTCGCTGTCGCTCATAAGAGTCGTAACATCCCGAAATGTGATCCCCGCCTTGGGATAGTCCGGAATGCTACGAATCTTACTTTTATAATCGATCAACTACCGCTGCCTCGTTGAGGGTTTTTCTCGAACCCATCAGGAATGTCGGGATTACTTTCAACCAGAGCCGCCTCGCCAGTCAATTCCGGCACAGCTTTTGGTTCCGTAGCGGCAGGTACGTCCGAGCGGATCGGGGCAACATTCGACGCCGGTTCGGCAGGCGGTTCTTCTGCAGGCACCTCGGACACCACTTCCGGCGCCGCCGCCTCCTCGTCTGCTGGCTTCTGGATCTTGCGCTTGCCAAACACACCGCGCGGGTCTGCCTGCCGGTCATACTGGCGCGAATAGTATTCGTGGGCACTGAGCGCTAGCGGCTGGGGCGTCAGCACCATGCCCTTCTCACGCAGCTCCTCAACGACGGCATCGCGAAGATAGAGCCCGGGCAGCAGGTCCTGATGGAAGCCGTGCTGCTTCATCCAGTCACGCACCCACCAGCTTCTTGTCGATCTCGCCCGGTCCGGCGCACGCCCTTCATGCTTTTCCCAGAGGTAAAGCGTCGAGATGCCATTGATGGCGGCCTGCTTTGCCGCCTCGAGCGGTTCGTCGATCGCCTGCTCATGGTCGAGCGCGTAGCGCAGCCGCCGCTTGGTGGCCTCGATCGACTGATAGGTTGCCTGGACCGCAGCAAGCGGACGCTTGTCGGTGGCCATCACCTCGCCCAGAACGGCATCAAGCTGCGGATGGACCGTCTCGGGAATATCGCGAGCCAGCCGGATGCGGCCATGGCAGATATCTGCCAGCTCCCGAACCGTCTGGAACATGTTGAACCTGAACTCATGGCCGATGCCTTCAAGCGAGAGCTTGATGGCTTCGCGACGTGTTTCACCTTGCGACCAGAGCAGCCACGTGATCGCCAATACGGCCGCAACCAGCAGCCCGAGGCCGCCGACCAGAAATGTTTCGAAATATGTCCCGCTCATGTCCTCTCACCCACTTTGATGAAAGGTTAGCAGCTGAGGACTCAAGCGTCGACACTTCCTTTGGTTAATTCTCCCCCGGATTGCCCGCCATCACTGGCGATCAGAGTGCGCGACCTGCAACAGCGTCCAGCTTTTCGAGCAGTTTCGGGTCACGCGCATCCGGCGAGGTGATCAATGCGAAATCGAGGCAGGTCTCGATAGCCTGGGGCGAATTGGTGCGCTCGACGCCCTGCAGGGATTGCGCGAGATTACGGATCGCGTGTTTCGCCAGATCGGTATTACGCTTCATCACTTCGAGCACGTTGGTGACGGAAACCGCCTCCACCTCGTCATGCCAGCAATCATAATCGGTCACCATGGCAATGGTGGCGTAAGGCAGCTCCGCCTCCCGCGCGAGTTTGGCTTCCGGCATGTTTGTCATACCGATGACATCACATCCCCATTGGCGATAAAGCTGGCTTTCCGCACGCGAGGAGAATTGCGGTCCTTCCATTGCGAGGTAGGTGCCACCACGGTGAATGTTCGCCCCCGCCTGCTCTGATGCCTCCCCTGCCAGCGCCGAAAGGCGGGCGCAGACAGGGTCCGCCATGGAAACATGCGCGACCATTCCCGGCCCAAAGAATGTCTTCTCCCGTGCAAAAGTACGGTCGATGAACTGATCAACCATCACGAAGTCACCCGGCGCGTATTCTTTCTTCAATGATCCGCAAGCCGAGACAGACAATACATCCGTGCATCCGGCGCGCTTCAACGCGTCGATATTCGCGCGGTAGGGCACGGTGGTCGGCGTGAGCCGGTGGCCTTTGCCATGTCGTGGCAGGAAGACGAGCGTCACATCGCCCAGCTGGCCGCGCACGAGTTTGTCAGACGGCGCACCCCACGGCGTCTCGATGGCAAGTTCTTCCGCGCCTTCCAGGCCGTCCATTTCATAAAGACCCGATCCGCCGATCACGCCGATTGTCCACTTGCTCATCCTGCTTTTGCCTCCGCGGTTTGCACCGGGATGCAGAAGCAGGACCGGATTGGGAAATCAAGTTGACGTGATGGCGCGGCGGGAACCGGATCGCCTGCCCCGCGTCCCTTAACCATGGCGAACATCAAAAGCATTTTTCCGGCGTCGGAAACCATGGCGAGAATTGGTTTGGGCGCTCGGGCCCTTGTCTACTTCGCCATTAGCGGACTTCTTCTCGATGCCGCGCTCACATCCAAACCCGATGATGGCGCGAGCCCCGGAGATGCGTTCCGCGCGATTGAGAACCAGGAGGGTGGACGCATCATTCTCGTCTGTCTGGCGCTGGGCTTATTCCTGTACGCCCTCTGGCGCTTCGAGCAGGCCATTGCCGACACGGACAATCACGGCGCATCCGCCAAGGGACTGCTTGCGCGCCTCGGCATGCTGTCCTCAGGCGTCAGCTATTTTCTTGTGGGCATTGCTGCCTTTGCTGTCACGAGAGGCGCCAATCAGAGCAGCGGCGGCGGCAAGACCGAACAGACCGCCCGCTGGCTCATGCAGCAGCCCTTTGGCCGCTGGCTGGTCGCGCTTGGCGGCATCATCCTGATCGCAATTGGCTGTGCACAGATCTGGCGCGCCTGGTCCGGCCAGTGGAAGCACCATATCGACCTTTCGGGCTGGGCGGGCCGTCTGGAAACGCTCATTTCACTCGGCATCGCAGGACGCGGCGCGCTGTTCATCCTTGTCGGTGTTTTCCTCGCCCTTGGCGGGCTCACATCCGATCAAAGCGATATTCGCGGACTGGCCGCCACTCTGGGGTGGGTGCGCTTCCAACCCTATGGCCTCTGGCTCTTCATCGCCTCAGCCGGTGCTATTGGCGTCTACGGCATCTATTCGGGCGTGCAGGCCCTCAAATACAAATTCCCGGACAGCTAGGCCGCCCGGGAATCCGAAATGTTCGATTGTCGTCTGGTGAGCTGACTAGTGCTCGACGTTCCGCCAGATGCGGTGGAACGAGAACCAGAGCAGGACAGCCAGGATGGCCAGATAGATCATCGCAGCAAAACCGGTCGACTTGCGCTGGGTCTGCTTCGGCTCACCCGCCCATTGAAGGAAGGCTGCAACGTCCCGTGCCATCTGCGACACCGTTGCTTCGGTGCCGTCGAGATAGGACACACGGCCGTCAGACAGCTGCGGCGGCATCGCCAGGAAGCCGCCCGGAGGTGCGTGGCGCGGATCGCCCAACCACTGTGCAGACGTGTCACCAGCAAAGTACGGGTTGTAATACTGGCCCAGCGGCTGAACCAGCTCGCCTTCGTAGTGGTGGTCGCCATGCGAAAGATCGTCCATCGCGGCAACGTCGATCAGCGTCTGCGTTTCCGTAACGGTTTCGCCTTCTTCACCTTCGCTCTCGATCGTTTCGGTCGAGATCGCGCCCTCTTCCGGATAACCGGTCATCAGGCTGTAGATGTAGCTGGCGCCGCCATGACGGGCCTTGGTGATGACCGAAAGGTCCGGCGGATAAGCCCCGCCATTGGCCGCACGGGCAGCCTGGACGTTCGGGTAAGGCGATTTGAACGGATCGGACGTGCGCGCCGGGCGATATTCGTAGTCGCCAACATCGTTCGGCTCAGTGCTCAGGATTTCGTCCTGCGCCGCAAAGGCCTTCACCAGCGGATTGTCGTTCGCGTTCGGATATTCCGGATCGTAGAACGGACCACCCGGCTCGCCGAGGTTACGATAGCTCAGCAGCTTCATGGAGTGACAGGAGGCGCAGACCTCCCGGTAGACCTGGTAGCCGCGCTGGACGCTGTTCATGTCCAGTTCGCCAAGTGGGCCTTCGAATGCCCAGCCACCTTCCGGTGCGTGGGCGTGAAGGGCACCGCCGGCAGCGTGTGCGCTGGCTGCGATTGCCACTGCACCCAGTCCAGCTGAAATGAAACGCAAGAATTTCATGTCCAAACCTCTTATTCGGCGGGCGCAGGCGCGGCGCGGTCATGCGAACCGAGCACAGCCTTGTGGATTGAAGTCGGCTCGTCCTTCGGCTTCTCGCGCAGGCCGAGGATCGGCAGGATCACGAGGAAGTAGGCGAAGTAATAGAGCGTCAGGATCTGGGCCAGGTGCACGAAGCGGAATGCCGGTGCCTTCTGGACTGCGACGGAAGCATCAACACCCTCGTCCAGCTTCTGGTCGCGGAATGTCGCGGCAGCGCTGTACTCTTCATAGGTCTGGGTCGCTTCATTGCCGTTCGCATCCGTGTAGCTGACCACGAGCTTGTCGGAGCCCATCGGGATGATCGGGTCATCCGGGTTGGCAGCACCGCACCAGCCGAGCAGAAGGCTTGCGACGACGAAACCGAAGAAGAACTGACGGGCAACCGGGCGGTAGCGCATCGATTTCACCTTCGAGGTGTCGAGCCATGGCAGCACGAACAGGATGGCGATCGAACCGAACATCGCGATGACACCGAGCAGCTTCGCATCGATCGGGCCGATGTCGAAGGTGATGGCGCGAAGGATCGCGTAGAACGGCAGCAGATACCATTCAGGCACAATGTGCGCCGGCGTCACGAGCGGGTCAGCCTCAATGTAGTTGTCAGCGTGGCCCAGCACGTTCGGCATGTAGAAGACGAACGCCGCGAAGATCAGCAGGAAGACGACAATCGCGAACGCATCCTTGACCGTGTAGTACGGGTGGAACGGAACGGTGTCCTTCTTGAGGCCTTCCGGGTCCTTGCGTGCTTCAACACCCGTCGGGTTGTTGTTGCCCGGGACGTGGAGCGCCCAGATGTGAAGGATGACCACACCAGCAATCATGAACGGCAGCAGGTAGTGCAGCGAGAAGAAGCGTTGCAGTGTCTGGTTACCGATTGACGGTCCGCCCATCAGCCAGGCTTTGATGCTGTCACCAACGATCGGCAGGGCGCCGATCAGGCCGGTGATCACGTTCGCGCCGTGATAGGACATCTGGCCCCAAGGCAGAACGTAGCCGAGGAAGGCCGTGCCCATCATGAGCAGGAAGATCACACAGCCGAGGATCCAGAGGATCTCGCGCGGTGCCTTGTATGACCCGTAATAAAGGCCACGGAACATGTGGATGTACACGGCCAGGAAGAACATCGACGCGCCGTTGGCGTGGATGTAGCGGATGAGCCAGCCAAAAGGCACGTCGCGCATGATGCGCTCGACCGAGGCAAAGGCGCCATCGACTGTTGGCGTGTAGTGCATGGCGAGAACGACGCCCGTCAGGATCTGCGTCATCAAGCAGACCGCAAGAATGCCGCCGAACGTGTACCAGTAGTTCAGGTTTTTCGGCGTCGGGAAGTCGACAAAGCTGTCATAGGCCAACCGGACGATCGGCAGGCGTGAATCCAGCCATTTCGTGAAACCGGTCTTCGGCTCGTAGGTAGAGGGATGTCCGCTCATGTGTCTGGCGTCCTCTCTTAAAGCGAAATGTTGATCACGGACGGGCTGACATAGCGATAGTCAGGAACCGGCAGGTTGGTCGGGGCTGGACCCTTACGAATGCGGCCCGACGTATCGTAGTGAGACCCGTGGCATGGGCAGTACCAGCCACCATAGTCACCAGTGTTGCCTTGTGCAGGACCGACCGGCACGCAGCCGAGGTGCGTACAGCTGCCTGACGTCACCAGGATCGCACGGTTATAGGTGCCATCCGCCATCGCCACCAGGCGATCATCGTCGCTTTCAGGGTCGCGCAGCGAGCTGACATCGACGGCCTCAGCGGCCTTGATTTCAGCATCCGTGCGGCGACGCACGAAGAAAGGCTGTCCGCCGATCAGGACGCGGATTTCACCGCCGACCGGAACCTTCGAAATATCAACTTCGAGGCTCGACGCGGCCTTGGTGTCGCTGGCGGCATTCATCTGGTCGACGAACACATATGCCAACGCGCCTGCGCCTGCGACAGCAGTCGCGGCGGTCGCGATATGGATAAAGTCCCGGCGATCTTCGTCGATCGTCTCATGGGTATTGGTTTGCGCTTCGCTCACTCTTTCGGTCCTCTGGCCAAGGATTACTCCGAGACACTTACAGCATCGTTCCGGGAAATCATTGCGGCGCAACGCCGCAAAACTAACCCTCCCCGATCAGGTCTGCGGCTGCGGTTAGCGCGCTCGCCCGTTCATTGCAAGCCGCACATGTAGACCTGCGACGCCACGACGCCGCGCCTGCTGCATTTGTACAATACACTGTCAGGCCGCATGCAACCGCAATGTCTTACAGGGCGGGGAGTTTTTGCCGAATGCGCGCAACTGCACTCTTTACCCCGCAACGCAGACGCGCCATCACCCTCCGCATGCTGGAAAAACAGAAACAGACGGCGAAAGCCTGGTTCGAATCACTGCAGTCCGACATCATCGCCCGGTTCGAGGCGATCGAGGATGAAGCGCAGCTACCCCTTTATCGCGGCGCACCCGGACGATTCGAGAAAACCGAATGGAAGCGCGGTGACGGGTCCGAGGATCTCGGCGGCGGCACCATGGCGATCATGAAGGGCAAATTCTTCGAGAAGGTCGGCGTGCACGTCTCCTGCGTCTATGGCGACTTTTCAGAAGCGTTCCGCGCGCAGATCCCCGGCGCTGACAAATGGGGCGGCAAGTTCTGGGCCTCCGGCATTTCGCTGATCGCCCACCTGCACAACCCGCGCGTCCCCGCCGTTCACATGAACACCCGCATGCTGGTGACGAGCGAGAGCTGGTTTGGCGGTGGCGGCGACCTAACGCCGCTACTCGACTATCAGAGGCAGGATGACTTTGCCGACACGGTCGACTTTCATGCCGCATTCAAGGCGGCCTGCGACAGGCATGATCCGGCTTACTATCCGAAATTCAAACAGCAGTGCGACGACTATTTCCATCTCGCGCACCGCGATGAACCGCGTGGCACTGGCGGCATATTCTATGACCGGCACAACACAGGCGACTGGGACAAGGACTTTGCGTTCACGCAGGATGTTGGCCGTGCCTTTGCCGACATCTACCCGCAGATCGCGCGTCGTCGACTGCCAGAAAGCTGGACGCCGGAAGAGCGCGAGGAACAGCTCATTCGCAGGGGCCGCTATGTCGAATTCAACCTGCTCTATGACCGCGGCACGACGTTCGGGCTGAAGACCGGTGGCAATGTGAATTCGATCCTTTCGTCCATGCCGCCTGTGGTGAAGTGGCCCTAGGCGTTCAGTCGCTGCAATAGCTCTTCGCGTTCAGGCTGGAAGTCTTCAGCCATCCACCACTCTTCGAGCGCCCGCAGCTTCTGGCCGATTTCCGGCCCCTGCAGACCGGCAGCAAGCGCGTCGTCGCCCTTGACCGGGAATTCCGGTCGCTTCCCGGCGCGTGTTGCGAAAAGCAGGTCCCGAACATTCTCGCCCGAGGTAAGAGCGCGATCCACGACAGCCTGCTTGCCATGCCAATAGAGCGCCTGGCGAAGCTCACGCGCGCCCAGCTTCGACACATCGGGGAGATTGTCCGCCGCCCACATGGTCAGGCGATTGGACTCCGCGTTCGAGAGGCGCAGACGCTTCGATACAGCCAGCACCGAATTGGCGCTGCGGTGAATGAGCCCCATCAGGCGAAGCATTGGATCGGCCTGAACGCCGGAAAGCATTTCCGAAACGCGCAGATCGTGCAGGCCGTCCAGCGTCTCCGCTTCCGGCAGCAGGATGCTGAGCACGCCGCTTTCGTGCATGGCGGAGACTGCTTCCATCGGGTCCGGTGCACCAAGCAGCTTGTGAAGCTCCTTCCAGATGCGCTCCACGGCAATCTGCTTGAGCCCTTCGCGTTGCCGCGCGCAGGCGGCCAATCCTTCAGGGTCGATCCCGGCGCCATACCAGGCGTTGAACCTGAAAAAACGCAGGATCCGCAGATAGTCTTCCTTCAACCTCGTATCGGCGTCGCCGATGAAGATCACGCGGCCGGTCGAGGCGTCGTCTATGCCGCCGCCGGTCGGATCGAAAACCTGACCATCCGCATCCGCATAGAGTGCATTGAGACGGAAATCGCGGCGGGCCGCATCCTCTTCCCAGTCATGCGTGAACGCGACGACGGCGCGGCGTCCATCCGTTTCGACATCATGGCGGAGGGTCGTGATTTCAAAAGGGCGGCTTTCACAGACCGCCGTGATGGTGCCATGCTCAATACCTGTCGGGATGGCGCGGATGCCTGCCGCTTCGAGCGCAGCGGTGACTTCTTCAGGCGTCAGCTGCGTCGCGATATCGATATCGTCGACAGGCTTTCCCATCAGCGCGTTCCGGACGCACCCCCCGACAAAGCGGGCAGACCCCGGCTTTGCAGCCTCCAATGCCGCCATGACAGACAGGGTTTTCCTGTCTTCCAACCAGTCCTGACCTTTGAGTGATGTCATTGGGGGGTATCGTCCGCTGCCGTTCTCGGCTCGTCGAGCGGTCCGGGCGGCGTGTTCGGGCCTGCCGGGTCTTCACCGCCGAGCCCGGATGCCTGTCCACCCGGGTCCCTGCTTGCTGCACGACCGAGATCATTTTTCAATTTCTCGCACGGCACCTCTTCACCGCCGACCATGACGCCGTCAACCAGCTGACGCCGTTCGTAACAGATCTCTCGTCCTCCACGGTCGAGAAGGATGAGCACGACCCAGGCAGCAATCGCGAGGAAAGCGCCCACACCGAACAGCACAGCGATCGGCCAGGGCTTGCGCCCCTCTTCTATCGCTTCCTGCGTCGCCAGGCGCCAAAGGCCAAAAGCTGCAAAGGGCGACAGGAAAATGATGAGTTCAAACAACAACCTGTAGGTCACGCTTCAGCCTCCTCCTCCGGCTCGTAAAGCCGTTCATATAAAGCGCGTATGATACCCGCCGTCACGCCCCATATCCGGTGCCCCTGATATGGCATCTCGAAATAGTGGCGTGTCTGGCCACCCCAGTCTGCCGACCGCTTGTGATGGTTTCGCGCGCTCATCAGGAATTCAAGCGGCGTCTCAAACACATCTGCCACCTCGGTCGGGTCAGGCTTTGCAACGAAGTCAGCCGGCAGGACACCGATCACCGGGACGATGCGAAACGCCGTGCCAGTAATGTAGGGTGAGCCACGTGCGATCAGATCGACCGTGCCGGGTTGGACACCTACTTCTTCATTGGCTTCGCGCAGCGCTGCCTCGATTTCGTCGGCGTCGGCGGGATCCACCTTGCCGCCCGGAAACGCCACCTGCCCCGGATGCGTCGGCATGGTTTCCGGCCGATGGGTCAAGAGCGCCGTCGGGCCGTCTTTGCGCGGGATGATCCCCACAAGTACGGCAGCCGGGCGGATATTGGTGATCCCCTCGGCATCGAGAAACTCGATGTCGCCGCCTTCGGGCAGGCGTTCGCGGCCTTCGATCGAGTCGAGGCGCAGGCGCGCACGCGCAATGAAATCATCAAGGTCAATGAAGGCCATGCGGTCTATTCGGCTGGCCCGAGCGGAAAGAAAACCCCTTCTGACCATACGCCCAGAACCGTTTCATCATCCGGGTGCGGCACTGCCATCTCGGCCAGCTCATAGAAAACCGGACGCGAGAGCTTTGCCTCCAGCCGACCACGCACCAGCAGGTATGGCGCAGGTTCGCCCGTCGCTTCATCTGTTTCGATGCGAAGCGGATGGTCTGGGCCCGCGACCGCCACGTCGTCGAGATTTGTCCTGAACGCCAGCGACTGGCTGGCGCCTGACTCACCGGCACGGTCCACTCGAACTGCGACAAAAGGCGCATCCTCGACATGGACGACAACCTTCTCATACGGCGTGACCAGCCATGTCGACCCATCCTCATCCTTGCGCAGGATTGTTGAGAACAGCCGGACCAGCTTGCGCCGATTGATCTTCGTGCCTTCGTGCCACCAGCTTCCATCGGCGCGGATTTCCATGTCGATGTCCGCCGACCGCTCGGGTTGCCATTTGTGCACGGGCGGCAATTTCCGTCCGGACGGGTCTGGTGAGATCTCTTTCAGCAGATCTTCGAGGCTGATTGCAGTATTCTGATTGGAATTCACTTCGCGCTCCGCCATGATTTTGCCTAGACCTAGGTCTGTTGTACCCGGGAGTGAAGACGGAGACCTTATGGCAGACGATAATCAAGCCATCGTGCAGGACGCAGAAGCAGCTGGCGATACGCTCGCCAGGGTCAAGGAAGAGATCGCCAAGGCGGTCTTCGGGCAGGAGCGCGTGATCGAGCTGGCGCTGTCAGCCATCCTCGCCGGCGGGCATGCCTTGCTGATCGGCGCACCCGGACTGGCCAAGACCCGCCTGGTCGAGGCGATGGGCACAGCCCTCGGGCTGGATTCAGCGCGCATCCAGTTCACACCAGACCTGATGCCATCCGACATTCTCGGGTCGGAAGTGCTGGATGAAGCCGCAAGCGGTGAACGCAGCTTCCGCTTCATCAAGGGGCCGATCTTCACGCAGCTGCTGATGGCCGACGAAATCAACCGTGCATCCCCGCGTACGCAGTCGGCCCTGCTGCAGGCCATGCAGGAGCGTCATGTGACAGTTGCGGGCGTGCGTTACGACCTGCCCGCCCCGTTCCATGTCCTGGCCACCCAGAACCCGATCGAGCAGGAAGGCACCTATCCGCTGCCAGAAGCCCAGCTCGACCGCTTCCTGCTGAAAGTCGACGTGTCCTATCCCGACATCGACACGGAACGCAAAATCCTGATCGAAACGACCGGTGTCGCAGACACCGACGTTGAAGCCGCCCTTAGTGAAGGCGAGTTGCAGAAGCTGCAGACGCTCGTGCGCCAGATGCCAGTTGGAGAGAAAGTGCTCGCCGCAATCCTGGCGACCGTGCGCGAGGCGCGGCCTGAACAGTCCTCCGATGAGCGGGTGAAGCGGTTCGTCGATTGGGGCCCATCCCCGCGTGCCGGTCAGGCGCTGATGCTGGCCTGTCGCGCCCGCGCCCTGCTGCGTGGCCGCCTCGCCCCGTCGCTTGAGGATGTGGAAGCCCTTGCCGAACCATGCCTCGGACACCGGATGGCCATGCGCTACGACCCGACAGGACAGGCGCCGCCGCTGCGTGACCTGATCGGCGATCTCGCAAAGGCCGCCGTCTGATAATGAACCGCCCGCCTCGGTCTACTTGCATGCTTGCCGGTCTCGGGCTTGCTGGCGCGAACGCGTTGAGCGGATGCGCCGACAGGCCTGCCGGGCCTGATGCCGAGGAACTCGCCTTCTGCCATCGGGCGATCCAGAAAGCCGTGCTGACGGTTCAGGTCGCCGGCGGTAAGATGGCGACCGATGAAAAGTTTGCCGCGCAGAGCCAGCTTGAGGAGGCCGACCATCGTATCCTGCACGTCTGGGCCAGGCATGAAGGACTCGACATCAGTGCAGCACAATTTGCCGATGAGACGGGCCGCGCGACGGCCTTCCTGGAAGGCATCAATGCAGAGGCAGGTCTCAGCGAACAGGAAAAGCTGGGCACGCTGTCCGCCGCCTCCGAAGCGCCTGAAAGCTGGCGTGAGCACGTCAACACGGCGCTGGATTGCGCGGAGAGGCTGGCGCCATGATGGATCCGGCCACCCTTCGCGCAGAAGCCGAAGCGCTCGCCCGCTCGATACCGGGATTGGCCCTCAACGCGCGCGCTGCGGATACGGCACACCTCGGCGCTGCCGGGCGCAAACGCGCCGGGACGGGTGAACAGTTCTGGCAATATCGCCATTACGCTGAAGAGGACGCCGCCCAACGCATCGACTGGCGCCGCTCCGCACGCGGCGATGACCTCTATGTCCGCGAGGCAGAGCTCGAGACCTCACGCACCGTGCTGTTCTGGAGCGATCCCCATGCCGGGTTTGACTGGTCTGGCGAAGCGACGCGCCTGCACAAGGCAGATGCCGCCCGTATCTGCATGCTGGCGGCTGGTCTCCTCATGTCGAAGGCTGGTGAACGGATCGGCGCCCTCGGAAGCGGGCGAACGCCCGCCTTCGGGCGGGCGGCCGTCGACAAGCTGGCTGAAGACCTGATTGCGGCCAAGGGCGACAGCTTCCCGCCGCCGCCGCGGTCGCAGGCAATTTTCGTCGTCGCGAGCGATTTCTACGATCCAATCGAGGTCTGGCGGGAGCGCCTTGCTCCGCTGGCGGCAAAATCACGGGAAGGCGTGCTCATCGCCGTGCGTGATCCAATCGAGGAATCGTTCCCGTGGAAAGGCCGGGTCCGTTTTTCGAGGCCGGGGGCGCAGCTCTTCCGGATATTCGGGCGCGCTGAGTCCATTCGGGAAGAATATCTCCAGCGCTATGCCGACCACTTTGCTGCACTCGAAACCCTGGCGGCGGGTATGGGCTGGCAGTTGATCCGGCACTCGACGGGGTCGCCATTGCAATCCTGCGCGTCCAGCCTGAAGCAGGCGCTTGAGCTGTTTGGAGCGCGCCTATGACACTGGGACCGTTCCTGTTTGGCGCCCCGCTCGCCCTGATCGGCCTGCTCGCCCTGCCGGTGATCTGGTGGGTGCTCCGCGCAACGCCGCCTGCACCTCAGGAAGCCGCGCTGCCATCACTTCGACTGCTCGACGACGTGACACCGCGAGACGAGACACCGGCCCGCACACCTTGGTGGATTCTGCTGCTACGCATGCTCGCCGTTGCTGCCGCGATCCTCGGCCTTTCCCAGCCGGTCTACGCGCCGGGCGCCTCACCTGAGAGCGAAGCGTCAGGTCCGGTACTGGTCGTTGTCGACAATGGCTGGACGAGCGCGCCGCGCTGGAGCGAGATACGGTCTGTGGCAGCTGGCGCGCTGGATGGCGAAGCCCGCAACACCGCCGCTCACCTGTTGTTGACGGCGCCGCGCTCTCTCAACATTGATCCAGCCGAACGCCTCTCAAAGACCGAGCTGCCGCAACGGGTGAACTCTCTCGACCCGGTTTCCTGGAGCGTTGACCGGGAAGACGCCCTGGCTCGCCTTGAGGCGTCCGGGCTGAAGCCGGGCCGGATCTTCTATGTCACCGATGGTCTCTCGCCTGAAACCTCGTCAGATTTTGCGCGCGCCCTTTCCGGGATCGCCCCGCTGAGCGTCTATGCCGCGCCGCCGCGAGGCCCCGCTGCGATCACAGCCCTCTCATCGGACGCTGAGGGGGCAAACCTGACCATTCGACGGGCCGAAGCATCAGACGCCGCGTCACGCTACGTCTCGGCGCTGACGCTCGACGGTGCGGCCCTCGCCACAGCTGAAGTCGCCTTTGAGGCCGACGCCAACGAAGCCACCGCCATCTTCGACATCCCGGCAGCTGCGCTGGCGCGCATTGCCCGCTTCACCATCACTGGATCGGAAGGTGCAGGAAGCGTGTGGCTGTGGGACTCCGCAGCTCGGTCCCGCCGCGTTGGCCTTGTTTCGGGCGACTCCACGGCCCAGCCGCTGCTGTCAGACATGCACTACGTACGCAAAGCGCTCGAGCCATTTGCGACGATTACCGAAGGCGACCTGCCGGACCTTATTGCCGCCAATCCCGACGCCATCATCATGACGGATATCGGGCAGCTTGCTCCCGACCTGGAGTCAGAAGTGGATGAATGGGTTCGCCGTGGCGGCGCGCTCATCCGGTTCGCAGGCCCTCGCATGGCCGCCCAGAGTGACGGCCTCGTGCCAACGCCCCTGCGCCGGTCATCCCGCGCAATTGGCGGCGCCCTGACATGGGAAGACCCGCAATCCATTGGCAGCTTCCCCGACACCTCACCCTTCATCGGCCTTCGCGCGCCGGAGGATGTGAAAATCCGCCAACAGGTTCTTGCCCGGCCTGACGCCGAACTCGCCAACCGGACATGGGCACGCCTGACAGATGGATCGCCGCTGGTGACAGCCAGCTCACGCGGCCAGGGCATGCTTATCCTGTTCCACATCACCGCTGGGCCAGACTGGTCTGACCTTCCCTATTCCGGCACGTTCGTCGAAATGTTGCGCCGGGCAATCGCGGCGGGGCGCGGCGAAGCGGTCAGCGATGGGGAAGGCACCTATTCCCCTGACATCGTACTGAACGGGTATGGCCGTCTCGTCACACCAGATGCCAATGCAACGCCAGTTCCGGCGGGCGACTTTGCCACCATCAACCCCTCGGAAACCAATCCGCCGGGCCTCTATCGCGGACCATCCGGCACACGGGCCATCAATGCCGCCGCAGGCGAGCAGCTGGAGCCGATGACAGACTGGCCGGCTGGCGTCAGGTTGCTGGGTGATGCGGAGGCGAAGTCCATGCGTCTTGCCGGACCAATGCTTGGCCTCGCAGGCCTGATCCTCGCCATCGACCTGCTGATCGCGCTCGCCATTGCGGGGCGGCTGCCCTTCCTCAACCGGGCGGCAACGGCGGCGATCATCGGCCTCTTTGCCATGCCGCTGGCCGACATGGGCGGGCCTCGCGCCGAGGCTCAGCAATTCGACCTCAGCCCCAGCCCTTACAGCTATCGCTCAAGCCCCGGCTATGGTGTCGACGTGAACGTCAATGGCGAGATCGACAAGGCGACCGAAGCGGCGCTCGACATGCGGCTGGCCTATATCGCAACCGGCGATACGAACGTCGACAACGCCACGCGGGACGGCCTGCGCGGCCTGTCGCTGATGCTGTACCGCCGCACATCCGTCGAGCCGGCCGAGCCGCATGCAATCGATCCTGAAGTCGACGCGCTCGATGTTTACCCGGTGATCTTCTTCGGCCTGCCGGACGGCGCTGCGCCGCTCAGTTCTGCGGCGGTCGAGCGGCTGAACGCCTATCTCCGCAATGGCGGCGCGCTTGTCATCGACACGCGCAATGGCGGCAACATGGCAACATCCGACAGCTTTGCGGACCTTGAGCGCGTGCTGCCTGGCCTCGATACGCCGCCACTCGCGCCGGTGCCGCAGGATCATGTCCTGACACGCAGCTTCTACCTGCTGGATGACTTTCCAGGCCGCTACCAGAACCGGCGTCTGTGGGTTGAGTCCTCCGGGGCTGGTGAAAAGTCCGAGCGTCGCGGCGATGGCGTGTCACGGCTGATCATCGGCGATGCGGACTATCTCGCCGCCTGGGCCGTCGATGAGCGCGGCCGGCCGATCTATTCCGTTGATGGCGGCGATGAGCAGCGCGAGATGGCACGGCGGTTCGGGATCAACCTGATCATGTATGTGCTGACCGGCAACTACAAGGAAGACCAGGTTCACCTGCCTGCCCTGCTTGAACGCCTTGGGGACCGCGAGGACGGACAGGTCCCGGTCGACCAGTTCGACTTCAACAACATCCCACCCGCACCGGACGGAGAGCCAAACTGACCGAAGCTGGACGCATAAGCCTCGACCCGCTGCTTGGCTGGCCGGTCATGATTGCGCTGCTTGTGCTGTGTGCGCTGAGCTATGCCGCCTATCTGCGCTGGAGGGGCCGCGCCTGGCTGACGCGCGCTGCCGCGCTCACCGCACTTGCCGCAGCGATTGCCAACCCTGCCTATGTCCGTGAGGAACGCGAGCCGCTGCCCTCGGTCGCCGCTGTGATTGTCGACCGGTCCGAGAGCATGACCTTCGGCGAGCGCACAGAGATCGCCGATGCGGTCCGCGGCAAGCTGCTCGAAGAGCTGGAAGCCGACACCTCTCTCGAGGTCCGTATCGTCGAGACCGACCGGCGCGCCGATGGCACCAACCTGGTCGGCACGCTCGAGGGCCTGATGGCCGATGTTCCGAGAGACCGGATCGCGGGCGCCGTGCTGATCACCGATGGCCAGGTCCATGACCTGCCGGAGGACATGGCCCGCCTTGCCGAGCTTGGCCCGATCCATGCGCTGGTCGCGGGTGATCCGGACAGCGGAGACCGGCGCATCGAACTCGTCCAGTCGCCTGATTTCGGCATTGTGGGCGAGGAAGCGCAGTTCGTTGTCCGCGTGGAAGACCCTGTCTCGGGGACCGCCTTCATCACCGTATCGGTGAATGGCGGCCTGCCGGAGCGGATGATGGTGGAGACTGGCAAGGACACCCCGCTCCCCATCGAGATCGAGCGGCGGGGCGACAATATCGTCGTGGTCGAGACCCCGGCCGGGCAGGAAGAGCTGACGCTGGCCAATAACCGCACCGCCGCCACCCTGTCGGGCGTGCGGGACCGGCTGCGCGTGCTGCTCATCACCGGCAAGCCGAACGCTGCGGGCCGCGTCTGGCGGGACCTGCTGAAATCAGACCCGTCGGTTGACCTTGTGCACTTCACCATCCTGCGCCCGCCCTTCAAGCAGGACCTTACCCCGCTGGAAGAGATGGCGCTGATCGCCTTCCCCACCGAGGAGCTGTTCGAGAGCAAGCTGACCGAGTTCGACCTCATCATCTTCGACCAGTATGAGCGCCGCACCGTCATCACGATGAGTTACCTTGCCAACATGGCGCGCTATGTGGCCGATGGCGGCGCGCTGCTGATTGCGGCGGGGGAAGACTTTGCCGGCCCGGCCAGCCTTGCGAATACGCCGCTTGCCGGTGTTCTGCCGGCGCTGCCGACGGGCACCATCGAGATTGGCGACTTCACGCCCGAACTCTCCGACACGGGCAAGCGCCACACGGTGACCCAGTCGCTCGACGGGCAGAGCTGGGGCGGATGGGTGCGCTATATCAAGTCCACGCCCGAAGCCGGGGACGTGCTGATGACCGCCGCAAACGGCGACCCGCTACTGGTCGTTGACCGGGTGGGCGAGGGCCGCGTGGCGCAGCTCCTGTCAGGACAGGTCTGGCTGTGGGCACGCGG
The DNA here is from genome assembly GCA_036338795.1 of Pseudomonadota bacterium. GTDB lineage: Bacteria > Pseudomonadota > Alphaproteobacteria > Caulobacterales > Hyphomonadaceae > Henriciella. The sequence goes on from JAYZBJ010000140.1 coordinate 17,722, forward strand.
GCATGATGGCGGCGGCCCGTTCGCGGAGCTGATCCGCCGCATGGTGCACTGGCTGATGAAGGAGCCGGAGCTTGAAGAACGCCAGCTGCGGCTGGAAGCGCAGGGCGACACGCTGCGCGCCACGCTGCGCACCCTGTCTGACAATGCCCCGCCACTCAGCATCGAGACGCCGGACGGCGCGATGATGGAGCCGACCTGGCAGGAAGCCGGCCCCGGCGAGTTTGTCGCCGAAGCGCCGATTGACCGGCTCGGCCTGTTCCGCGCCCGCTCTGGCGGGCTTGAAGCCGTCACGCTGAACGGCCCGGCCAATCCGAAGGAATATGCCGCGCTGGAAGCGACCGAAGGGGTGCTGCAGCCGCTGGCAGACCTGACAGGCGGCGGCACATGGTCAATCGACCGGGTGGGCGACAGCATTCCCGATGTTCGCCGCGTCGGCCGCAATGCCGGTGCCGAAGGCGGCAACTGGATGGGCCTGCGCGAACGCGGCGCCTACGCCGTCAGAAGCTCCACCAGCCTCCCGCTGCTACCCGGCCTCCTGGCCGCCCTGGCCATCGCGGCGTTTCTCTTGCTGGCGTGGAGACGTGAGGGGCGTTAGAGATGCTGAATCTTAAAACCTGACCTTACGGATTCGGCTAATTCCTTTGCATTCTCAAGAAGTGAAGGCGCGATAAGTGTACGATCAGGTTCGTCAGCAAGGATGTCCAAAACCGCATAAGCGATGTTGATTTTATGCTGAGAAAGCTCGGCGGACAACGACTTCACTCGACCACTACTACCAGCAGTTTCCAATGGAGCTTCGTTCTTTAACAAGTCAGGAAAGTCTTCAATCACTCGATTGACCGCTTCGACCCAAATCGTTTCCTCCAAGACATCTTCAATCGTTTCAACATCGCCAAGCATCGACAACGAAAATATGCGCTCTTTTGCGACGCCTGCGTTCACCAGATTCTTTTTTAGGTCGGCGCCACCATCATCGCCATCCAACAGGAATGCTGCTCGTTTGTGCAGCTGATCCAGCAACTCAATGCCTTGGAAGCTTATGTTGGAAAGACCGGGGACTACTTGAAATCCTACTGATTTAGACTCCAGAACCTCTCGAATAATAGGCGGTACTAACAGGAGTTCAGTTGGGCCTTCGCAAATTAATGCATTTCTCACTGGAAGAAACGAAAGCGTTGTGGCTCCCATACCGAACAAGAGAGGTGATAATCCTTCACGCAAGCCGTCAGCCCAAAACTTGTTGACGACTTCGCTATTCCGCCGCTTCTTATGTTTCCAACGAGCGTGTCGGACACCGTTGCCCAAATCTTCGGGAAGTGCGCCCAACGAATGAGTTGTGTAAACAACCCGTCCAAGCCTATTTTCATGCTGAAGCATCTGCACTAAATCGGCTTGAGCATCATAATGCAGATGATGCTCAATTTCATCGATCAAGATAATCGCATCAGCGATGTTTTCCTTTAGTATAAAAATCTGCAGGGCGATGAACTGTTTGTATCCATCGCTTCGTTCGCCAAATTTGTGGTACTTATAAAGCCCCTCAAAGCCTTCACCATGCTCCACCATTATGTCGAGCTGCCCATTATTCACGAAGATTTTTAGGCTTGCGTCGGACTGGTTCCAAGTCCCCTTCGAGATAGCCTTGAGCTTTAAATTGGCTTCCTCTAAGCGTCCCTCCTTTGCGGCCTCGTGCCCCTTCTTATTTAGGTGCAAAAGCTCGGACATCTCAAGCCCACACAGCTCTAGCAATTGCAGAACGGGCTTGGATGGAGGCTTGTGATTTGCTTTGTCCGAAGGTTTGAAGTGACTGAGCTGGTACGGCAATTCAATGACCCGCCGATCATCAGAAAATTCGACAATCTTTGGTATACTTCCAATCAGTTTTGAAGTTGCCTCGTCGTTCGGGTCGTGGCTTCGCTCAAACTTCAACAAATCTGACAGTTCCAATCGAAATTTGTCTAGTTTGACGTTTGAAGACAATGAAACCGCGCCGCTGAGCATTGCTATTGCGCTTTGGACGAAAGCCACATTCTCTGAGGTCCACTCACTTTCGGATTGGAGGAGACTGGGCAAGACCCGGTGCACATCGGCATGGGAAAAGTCTCCATGCGCCACTTCCGCATCGAAATGATCCAGCGCCTCCAATTTTGATGAGAGCTTCTTGCGTCGTGATAAGTCGCGATCAGGAGTTGGAGTTAGCTGACATTCGAACTCGCCATTCTGCCGTTTTTGCACCTGCAGCGTTGATCCTCGGTCCACTCCAACGCTTTCGCATTGTTTGTGTGTCAGTCGAAACGTCAACACGAGCATCGCCTCCGCTTCGGAGCCGATGGATCGGTCAAAAGCGCTGATTGCCTTGCCGCTAGAGAAGTAATTGAGCGCTCGAAGTAGGCTGGTCTTGCCAGCCTCGTTTGGTCCAACAATGGCCGTGAGTCGACCTGACAAATTCAATTTCGCGCGATCGAATCGGCGAAAATTGAAGAGCTCCATTGTTCGAAGTTCCATACCAACCCTCTAGTTTAAAGACATCTGACGCGATTCTGGCCCATACAGGCAAGTTTCAGATCGCTGGATCGCAGACACACTAAGAATGCAATCCATCCCCCTCCCTTCTCCGCCGTCTATAACCCCGGCGCATGGAGCTGACCTGGCGGATCATATGGAGCTGTCTGATGCGGGTGCCGGTGTGGCACTGGCGGGTGCTGTTCCATTATCTTGGCCGCCTCGGCGCGACGTTCGAGACCGCGCGGGCCGAGGGGCGCAGCTGGGTCACCTGGCACCTGCGCGAGGATGGCGTCATCTGGGTGTCGGCCTGGGAAGAGACCGAGGCGGAAAAGCGCGCGAAATGCGCCCTGCCCGCCGGGTTTGACCGCGCGCCCTGGCGGCGTGTCGCGGTCGCGGCACCACTCATCGAAGCCGCCTTCCAGCCAGAATGCCGCCAGACGGTCACCAGAATGTTTCTGGAATGGTTTCAGAACGCGGCTGGACCGTCATTCGCGCTCGCCCGCGCGCCACCCTGAACCTGCCTGCCTCCCAATTTAGCCGCTTGCCGCCCTCTGCCACCAGAGTCTGCGGCCGCACCTGCTGGGCCACTCGCAAAAGGCGACCGGGAACGGGCGCTCCACTCGTGCATTTGAAAGGAAACCCATCTTTTCAGGAGCATGCACGCATGGACCCCATCCTCCTCGACCAGCAAAGTGACCTTGTCCGGGCCATTGTGTCCGCCCCGGTCATGTACATCACCATCGTCCTGCTGATCCGCATATCGGGCAAACGCTCCACCTCGCAGATGAACAATTTCGACTGGATCGTGACGGTCGCCATCGGCTCCCTCGCCGCCTCAGGCATCGTGCTGAAAGGCGTGACAGTCCTTGAATCCATTGGCGGAATTGCGACACTGCTCCTGCTCCAATGGATCCTCACCAAGAGCGTGCTTCACAGCCGCTTCGTCTCGAAGCTGGTCAAGGCCGAGCCGGTCGTGCTGGTCGAAAAGGGTGAGTTTCGCGAAGCGGCCATGCGCAAGGAGCGGGTTACGAAACGCGAAGTCATGTCCGCGCTGCGCGAACACGGGCTGGTCGACCCGGACGAGGCGCAATGGGTGATCCTCGAAACTGACGCCTCGCTAAGCGTCATCAAGCGGTTCGAAGGCGCTGTCCCCCGCGCGCGG
>JAYZBJ010000141.1:0-3068 GCA_036338795.1 Pseudomonadota bacterium
CGACATTTCGGCAGATAAATCGACCGAAGATGAACTCTTGCGAGGGCGCTTCTTGCGGACATTCGGGTCCGTCCGAAGCCAGACACTCTTATCTCCCCGGAAGAGGGATTTTGCGGCGTCCGCGTCCGGCACGACAATCACCGGGCGCATCACATCACCGCCCTCAGCGAGCAGCCCCGAGAAGAGCAGCTCATCAAAAACCGCGTTCCAGCCCTGCTTGGAAAGCTCAGCGCCGATGCCGTATGTCGAAAGCGCTGTCAGGTCTTCGTCGAAACCGTCCTTGGCCTGGCCCAGCAAGTGGATGATCAGCCGGCCTCGTCCAATCCGTTGACCGCAACGAATGACGGCTGAAACTGCCATCTGCGCGAACCGCGTTGCATCGAACCCCTCGCCCGGCTCCCGGCGACAATTATCGCATTCGCCACATGGCTGCACATCAGCTTCACCAAAATACTTCCTAACAGCCGCGCGCCGGCACTCAGTGCCATTGAAGAACGCAAAGAGCTGACGGGTCTTGGTCAACTGCACACGCTTGACCTCTTCGGCTGCGTCGCCCTCAACGGTCCAGCTAATCGACCGGCGCATATCTGCAGGTCCGAACAGGGCAAACCCTTCGGCCGGTTTGCCATCGCGCCCTGCCCGGCCGACTTCCTGCCAGTAAGCTTCCAGCGTCTTGGGCGGATCTGCATGGATCACAAAACGGACATCGGGCTTGTCTACGCCCATTCCGAACGCAACCGTTGCGCACATGGTCAGCCCATCTTCGAGCAGGAAACGCCGCTGCCGCTCGGCTCGAACATCTGCTTCCAGCCCGGCATGATAGGCCAGTGCCGGAATGCCTGCCCGCTCAAGCGACTCTGCGAGCGACTCGGTTGCATCTCGCGTGGCCGCATAGACGATGCCGCTTTCACCTTTGTGCGCTTTGACAAGTGCAATCACGCGGTCTGCCCGTCCGCCTGCCTTTGGCTCGGCTCCAAGCGTCAGGTTCGGGCGATCAAAACTCGCAACGCGCGTTTCCGGGCGATTGAGGTCAAGCTGGGCGAGGATGTCATCGCGTGTCCGGGTATCAGCTGTCGCGGTAACAGCCATGCGCGGCACACCTGGGAACATGTCTTTCAACCGTCCGAGCGCGCGATAGTCCGGCCGGAAATCGTGCCCCCATTGGCTGACGCAGTGAGCCTCATCAATGGCAATGATCGAGACAGGCAAACGGGCGAGGCGATTGGCGAGCCCCGTCGCCAGCGCTTCAGGAGACAGGTAGAGGAGATCCATCTCGCCACGACCGGCGGCATCAAGCGCGGCGGACTTTTCTTCAAAGCTCATCGACGAGTCGAGACGCTCAGCCCGCACGCCCAGCGCCTTGAGAGCATCAACCTGGTCGGCCATGAGTGCAATCAAGGGCGAAACAACCAAACCCACACCCGAGCGCAGCATGGCCGGGATCTGATAGCAGAGTGACTTGCCACCCCCGGTTGGCAGCACGGCAAGTACATCGCGCCCCGCCATCGCATCGCCGATTACGTCTGCCTGCAGCCCCCGAAAGGCCTCATAGCCATAAACCCGTTTCAGAAGGTCGAGCGGCGTTTCTTCGGGGGCGGCGACGATGGCGGAGGGCATGAGATCATGTGCCGGGAGTCGCCGGATTCGCGCAAGCCAGCTCAGGCGGAAACCGCAGCCGCCTGTATCGCATCGACCATGAAGACATGCCGGCGGGCCACGAATTCAGGGTTACGGGAATAGCCGCCGCCAAGCACGCCTATGATTGGTACGCGCCTGCGTCTGCAAGCTTGCGCGACCATCTGGTCGCGCTCGCGCAACGCATCGTCAGTCAGAGACAGAAGACCGAGCCGATCTTCGGCGTGCGGATCTACCCCCGCATTGTAAAACACGATGTCGGGCCTCGTGCGTTCAAAAACGTGCTCCAGCAGCTGGTCCAGCGCCGAAAGGTATTCCCCGTCTGTCGTGCCTTTCGGTAAGCCGAGGTCAATATCCGATGGAGGCTTGATCCGTGGCCAGTTGTCTTCGCAGTGCAGCGACGCGGTGAAGACGCGAGGCTCCCCGGCAAATATGCTCGCCGTCCCATCTCCGTGGTGAACGTCGCAGTCAATAACGGCAACCTGATTGACAAGCCCGGCACTCAACAGGTCATAGGCCGCCACGGCGACGTCATTGAACACGCAGAACCCCGACCCGCCCTCATAGTGCGCGTGATGGCTTCCACCAGCGAGGTTCACGGCCGCGCCGTGCTGCAAGGCGAGGCGCGCCGCCAAACAGGTCCCACCCACGGAAGCGCGCGTCCTGGCCGCAATGGCAGGCGACATCTCAAATCCGATTTGCCGCGCCGTCTTTGCGTCGACTGACGAGGTGATGACGGAGGTTACGTAGTCTGGGGAATGCGCCATGTGCAGCAGACGCTCAGGCACATGGGCCGGGATAGTGAATGCTTCGCCGCGCTGGCGCAGGAGGTCCGCGACGAGTGAGTATTTTCTCATCGGAAACCTGTGTTCGTCGGCCACGCTCAAAGCGTCGTAATCTGTGTGATGGACGATGGGCATCCGCATGTCTCTGGAAGTGACGTCGCCGCGACGATTGTCAAGCAGGTGCTCGCGCCATATGGCAACGTCGATGAGTTCTCAGCCTATATCCCGCGCCAAAGTGGTGTCTTTGGCAGTGCCAGTCATGCTGTCTCAGGCGGCGATTGCGTCCACTGGCATCGTGGACACTGGCGTGATGGGTTTGAACGGCGACAAGTTTGACCTTGGCGCTGTGGGTGTCGGCGCGGTTGTCATGAACTTCCTTTACTGGGCGTTTGGTTTCCTGCGGATGTCGACCACCGGCCTCACTGCCCAGGCAGCAGGCGCTGATCAGCGTGTGGAAGTGAATACGGTCCTCCAGCGGGCGCTGCTGATCGGACTCGCCCTTGGTGTGGCCATCCTCGTTCTGTCGCCCCTGCTGCGCCTTCTGGTCTTTCAGCCCTTCGCCGCAGACGAGGAGGTGAAGCGACTGGCGCGGTCATATTTCGATGCACGTATCTGGGGCGCGCCGGCAATCCTCATGGGGTACGCCAT
>JAYZBJ010000142.1:0-13947 GCA_036338795.1 Pseudomonadota bacterium
AGCCGATGCGCAGGGCGAACTCGACAAGGCAACCGATTTCATCGGCGTTGAGCGTTTCAAGTTTGCGCAGGAGCCACGCCACAACAGCGCGACAGACAGTGACAGCATGCCGACCGCAGACCGGGCCTTGCTGGAAGAGACCTATCGCCTCGATGCGGAAGAAACGCGCCGCCTGCTTGGATGGGAGCGAGGCAGCTGGAGCGTCTGAGCGCGGCTGCATCCCAAGGCTTCGAACCTGTTGCGCTTTTGCGTACAATCAGGCAGAACACCGCTTCGCCTGAACGGGTATAGCTCAGCTGGTAGAGCATCGGTCTCCAAAACCGAGGGTCGTGGGTTCAAGTCCTACTGCCCGTGCCAGGCGGATTTCCTGATTGACCTGTCCTTGCATGCCGCGCATTGCGCCGCGCCGGGATCGGTTTATCCTGTCCTCGATGTTCCTGATGCTTCGGTCCGTAATTCTGAGCCTTCTGGCGGTGCTCATCAGCACCGGGCTGGTCGGCTGTGCAGTCTTCTCGGCTGGAGCCGTGGCGCCTTTGTCTTCGGCAGATGCGGTTGAGATGGGGACAGGCGTACATCACGGCCATGCCGGGATGGATACCGGCATGGACCTGTCTCATGAGGCCAGCCCAGACGAAACGGGCGGACACCAGCATGACAGTTGTGACGGGTGTGAAAACAGCCTGCTGAACCGGGCGACCATCTCACTCGACGCAGGCACCGCCCCCATCTCGACGCCGATGCCGGTCTTCGTGATCCCGGCGGCGCTGCAACTTGCAAGGCTGGACCCCATTGTATCGTGCGAATCCTGGCCGCGAAGTCATGGGCCACCGCCGAGGCCCAATACGCTGACTCACAAGAAAATCAGTCTTCTCATTTGATCTGACAGGCAGACGCCTGCCGCGCACAGGCGCGGTAATTCGTTTTCCTGTTCAAATTCAATGTGAAAGCCTGAACCTGTCATGTTCAACAGACGATCATTCATCGCAGCCGCTTTCGGTGGCGGGACAGCGCTCGGCGCGTCTTCCCTGCTTCCGGCCTGGGCGCGCAGTGCCTCGCACGGCAATCTCGGCCTGACGTCGCTTACCGGAACCGACTTCAACCTCGATGTGGGCGAGTTTCCAGTGCAGATCGGAGGACGTCACGGCCATGCTGTTGGCGTAAACGGCACGCTACCGGCCCCGCTCATCCGTTTTCGCGAAGGCGAGGAGGTGACGCTCAACGTCACGAACCGGCTCAAAACCGATACCAGCATCCACTGGCATGGCCTTCTGGTGCCGTTCCACATGGATGGCGTGCCCGGTGTTTCCTTTCCGGGGATCAAACCGGGGGAGACGTTCAGCTACCGATTCGCTGTGCCGCAATCGGGCACCTACTGGTATCACTCCCACTCCGGCCTGCAGGAGCAGCAGGGCCACTACGGTCCGCTCGTCATAGACCCGGCAGGCACCGACCCGGTGGCCTATGACCGGGAGTATGTCCTGGTCCTCTCAGATTGGAGTTTCGAGCATCCACACCGGATCTTCGCCAAGCTGAAAGCGTCGGCAGAAAGCTACAATTTCAACAAACGCACCGTCGGCGATTTCCTTGACGATGCAGGCGAGGACGGGCTGAGCGAGGCCCTGTCAGACCGCGCCATGTGGGGCGGCATGCGGATGTCGCCGCGCGATATCGCGGACGTGACGGGGGAGACCTACACCTATCTCATCAATGGCCATTCGACGTTGGATAACTGGAATGGCGTGTTCCGGCCCGGTGAGCGTGTTCGCCTGCGCATCATCAATGCGTCGGCGATGTCCATCTTCAACGTCCGGATGCCCGGCCTGCCGATGCAGGTGGTCGCAGCCGACGGCCTCAACGTCCAGCCGGTCGAGACCGATGAGTTCCAGATCGGTGTGGCCGAAACCTATGACGTCATCATCCAGCCGACCGCGAGCCAAGCCTATGCGTTCGTCGCCGAGTCGATCGACCGGTCAGGCCAGGCGGTCGCGACTTTTGGCCCGCAACCGGGCATGCGGGCGCAGGTGCCGGCGCTGAGGCCGGTGCCGACGCTGACCATGAAAGACATGGGCATGGATCATGGCAGCCACGCCGGACCTGACAGTGGCGGGATGGACCATTCCGATCATGACATGGCGAACATGGGTGAGGCGATGCCTGCTGGGGACCATTCAGCCCATCAGATGCCCAACATGGCCCATGAGGGGCATGGGATGCATGATGCGCAGCCCGGCCAGCCAGCCACGGGCCATGGCGATGAGGCTGCAATGATGATGCACCATCACGCCAAAGGCCCCGGCGTTGCCAATACCGCGATGATGCCTGTCAGCCGTCTAGATGAGCCGGGGATCGGGCTTGAGGATGTCCCTCACCGTGTCCTGACCTATGCCGACCTTCGCTCGCTTGAGCCGAATGCCGACACCCGCCCGCCAGAACGGGAGCTGCAGATCCACCTCACCGCCAACATGCACCGCTATATGTGGTCATTTAACGGGGTGAAGTTCTCGCAGGTCACAGAATCGATCCGTCTCGACGAGGGCGAGCGCGTCCGCTTCAACCTCGTCAACGACACGATGATGCCTCACCCCATTCACCTTCACGGCATGTTCTTCGAGCTGGAGAATGGCGGCGCAGGCCATCGGCCCCGCAAGCACACGGTCATCGTCAAACCGGGTGAAAAGCTTGCTTTCGACGTCTCGTCCGAGCACGTCGGCGACTGGGCGTTTCACTGTCATCTCCTCTATCACATGCATGCTGGCATGATGAACGTCGTGTCCGTCATCCCCCGCGAAAACGCCGCCATGACGATGCCGACGGACAGTCGGGATGGGCATAAACATCACTCGCAGATGAAACACGAAAACGCCGGGCACCATCCGCCGTCCGGGCACGAACACCACCATCAATCCGAAGACATGGATCATGGAGGCCACCCATGAGGCAGGGCATATTGATAGCTCTCACCCTACTGGGGGCGGAAGGATTTCTGCTTTCGCCCGTCGCTATTGGTGAAGAGCAGGCAAAACCGTGGTCGCAGGCAGACGAGGTATGGGGCGAGGCGGAGATGGCGCCATCACGCGAACACCTGCAGCAGTCCCATGGCGGTGCCCGGTTCACCTATGTTCAGGCGGAGCGGTTCGAGTTTCAGGGCGGCGGCGACGAGGACCGGCTTGTCTTTGACGGCAACGCCTGGGTTGGCGGTGACACCAACAAGCTCTGGTTCAAGTCGGAGCTTGAGTATCTCCCCGAGGACGGTGAGTTCGAAGAGGCTGAAGTGCAGGCGCTATGGTCGCGTGCCGTTTCACCTTACTTCGATTTTCAGGCGGGACTTCGCCACGATTTCGAGCCTGATGGACGGACCCACCTCGTTGCGGGTTTCCAGGGGCTTGCGCCTTACCTCTTCGAGCTCGACATGGCTGGTTTCCTGTCAGAGCAGGGCGACCTGACGGGCCGGATCGAAGCCGAATATGAGCTCATTCTCACGCAGCGGCTCATCCTGCAGCCCCGGGTCGAAGTCGAGCTGGCTGCGCAGGATATTCCCGAGCTCGAAACCGGTTCTGGTCTCACCGGCCTCGATGCGGGGGTACGTCTTCGCTATGAAGTGAAACGCGAATTCGCCCCCTATGTCGGCATCGAATGGCAACAGAGCCTTGGAGAAACCGCCGATCTCGCTCAGGCGTCCGGCCACGAGACGGGCGAGGCTGTTTTCCTCATCGGTTTGCGAGCCTGGTACTGATCGATAGCTGACCGGAATGACCCGCCCGCTCATCTGGGCGGGTCACACGCCCGTTCTGTACAAGCCAGAACGCGGCCAGAATGCCACCAGAACGTTGCGGGACCCCTTTTACAGGCCTTCACAAAGCTGGAAGCGGACGTCATGTTGTGCGCAAATAACGAGGAAACACTGAAGGAAGGCGTCAATTCATGAGCGATACCAAAGCATCTTATCCGGTCCCGGCTGAATTTGCCGCAAAGGCGAACCTCACGCCGGAAAAGTACCGGGAAATGTATGCCCGCTCGATCGACGACCCGGATGGCTTCTGGGCCGAGCACGGCAAGCGAATCCAGTGGATGAAGCCCTTCACCGAAGTGAAGGATGTTTCGTGGGACAAGGACGATCTCCACGTCAAATGGTTCGCTGACGGCACGCTCAACGTCACCGAAAGCTGCCTCGACCGGCACCTGGAGACACGCGGCGACAAACCGGCGATCATCTGGGAGGGCGACGAAGCCGAAGACTCCCACACTCTGACCTATCGCCAGCTGCACAGGGCAGTTTGCCGTTTTGCCAATATTCTCAAGGAGATGGGTGTCAAAAAGGGAGATCGCGTCACGATCTATCTCCCGATGATCCCGGAAGCTTCCATGGCAATGCTGGCCTGTGCCCGCATCGGCGCAATCCACTCTGTCGTTTTCGGTGGCTTCTCGCCGGAAGCGCTCGCCGGGCGGATTACCGACTGCGGATCGAAGTTTGTCATCACTGCCGACGAGGGCCTTCGCGGTGGCCGCACGATCCCGCTCAAGACCAATGCAGACAAGGCCTGCCAGCTCGCCCGCGGCATGGTCGAGAAAATGCTTGTCGTTCAACGCACTGGCGGCGAGATCCACATGGAAGAGGGGCGCGACCACTGGCTTCACGAGATCGGCGCTGACGTTTCCGATGACTGCCCCGCCGAGCCGATGAACGCGGAAGACCCGCTTTTCATCCTCTATACGTCGGGCTCAACCGGCAAACCGAAGGGGGTGCTTCACACCTGCGGTGGCTATCTCGTCTGGGCATCGATGACGCATGAATACGTCTTCGACCTGAAGGAGGATGATGTATTCTGGTGCTCGGCTGATGTCGGCTGGGTCACTGGGCACACCTATATGGTCTATGGCCCCCTCGCGAATGGCGCCACCAGTGTCATGTTCGAAGGTGTACCGACCTATCCGGATGCGTCGCGTTTCTGGGAAGTGTGTGACCGTCACGGCGTGAGCATCTTCTACACCGCGCCAACCGCGATCCGTGCGCTGATGCGCGAGGGCGACGGGCCGGTGCAGAAGACCAGCCGCAAGTCCATCCGCCTGCTGGGCACGGTCGGTGAGCCGATCAACCCGGAGGCGTGGGAATGGTATTTCCGCGTCGTGGGTGAAGAGCGTTGCCCGATTGTCGATACCTGGTGGCAGACGGAAACCGGCGGCACGATGATCGTCCCGCTTCCGGGCACTACTGAAATGAAACCCGGCGCTGGCTCTCACCCTTTCTTTGGTGTGAAACCGCAGCTTGTCGATGCCGACGGCAATGTCCTTGAAGGTGCGACGGACGGCAATCTCATCATCACTGGCAGCTGGCCCGGCCAGATGCGAACGGTTTATGGCGACCATCAACGCTTCGCAGATACCTATTTCGCCGCCTATCCGGGCAACTACTTCACCGGAGATGGATGCCGCCGTGATGCGGATGGATTCTATTGGATCACAGGCCGCGTCGATGATGTCATCAACGTTTCCGGTCACCGGATGGGTACAGCCGAAGTCGAGAGCGCACTTGTCTCCCACGATGCCGTCGCGGAGGCCGCGGTTGTCGGCTATCCACACGATATCAAGGGGCAGGGCATTTACGCCTATGTGACCACAGTGGCCGGTGTTGAGCCGAGTGAAGATCTGCGCCGCAAGCTGGTCCAGCATGTCCGCTCAGAGATCGGCCCGATTGCCAGCCCCGACTTGATTCAGTTTGCACCCGGCCTGCCGAAAACGCGCTCGGGCAAGATCATGCGCCGCATTCTTCGCAAGATTGCGGAGGACAGCTACGACTCGCTCGGTGACACGTCGACGCTGGCAGATCCGGAAGTCGTGGATCAATTGATTGGCGAGCGCCAGAACCGGAAAAACTAGAGCCTGAAAGCGAAAGAGCGCAGACCCCGAAGGATCTGCGCTCTCTCTGATGTGCGCCCTTCCCGAAAGAAGAGTGACACAAACGTTTAGCCCAGCATGGATACCTGGGTTTCGCCCGAATAGGCCGGGTCAGCTTGGGATTGCTGCTTCTCAGCAGGCTCAGCGGAAACACCGAGCCATCCGATGAGAACGGCGATGACAACGTCACGCAGTGCAACAAGGAGGGCAATCATGGTTCGTCCCCTATTGACAATCGATAAGGGTTTATACGCCTGACCGGTTAAGAAAGCAATTGCGGCGCCGACGTTTTTCTGCCTGAGAGGCTTTAACGACGGGGCAATCAGTTTGCGTGACAAGCAAGGTATTGTTTCATCTGGATAAAGGCGCGCGCCATGGCCATCACACGCGAACTCGACATGGACCACCTGCTGTCCATGACTGGCGGTGACGCTGATCTCGCGGAGGAAGTGATTGGCATATTCCAGCAACAAGTCGAGATGTGGACTCGCCTGCTGGACCCGAAAGCGCCGCCAACGCAATGGGCTGACGCCGCGCATACGCTGAAAGGCGCCGCCTTGAGCATTGGCGCTCACGAACTTGCAGATGCATGCAGAAAGGCTGAGGAGGCCGGACGAGACCTTCCGCCCACACAAACCGGTGCAGCGCTATTGCTCAATGAGGTAAAGGATGAAATTGCGGCGACGCTGGAGGCGTGCAGCAGGGCCGTTTACGCCTTGTCACGGCCCGGATTGAGAGCGTCGAAAGATCCGAATTCGTAAGCAATGCAACGGTCGATGAGCGTGCGCCAGACAGGTTCGGCAATAGCCGCCGAGAGGCCCCGACGTTTGGCTTCCGCCAGTACCTTGTCCACGACGTCTTCGATCCGGGCGCGGTCGTGGACAATATTCCGGTCGCCCTTGATCCGTGCGGCGGCGTCCATGAAGGACTGACGCTCAACAAGCAGCGTCACGAGCGCGCGGTCCAGCCGATCGATCTCATAGCGCACATGGGCCATGGTCTGGGCTGTCTCTGACGTGTGGCGGCGGATGTCCGGATCAGCGGTGTCGGTCATATCTACTCTCTGAGCTGTCGCACGCCCGATTATATGGGGTGAGGCGGGCCTGCAAGCCGTGTGGCGGGTAGACGCAGGTCAGAATCGCAGTTGCCCGGCAGCTCTCGCGACCGGGCAATGTGATAATTGACCTATTTCTCGATCAGAAGCGGGCCGCGTGCCTGGGCAGGCGATGACTGCAGCATACCGCCACGCTCAATGAGTGCCTGGATGCGAGTGTCTTCCAAAATCTCTGCGGCGCGGGCAAGTGTGCTGAGATCCTCAGCAGACGCCTCGGCCATTGAGCCAAAGCCCGGGAAACCGCCCTGAACTTTCGGATAGAAGATCAGGCGAGACTCTTCATCAGCTGGGATTTCAGCCATTTCACGGGCTTTCGCGACAGCATCAATAAGGCCGCCGAGCTGGTCGACCAGTCCGACTTCGAGGGCGTCTTCACCCTTCCAGACGCGGCCACGCGCAATCGCATCAACTTCTTCAACCGTCATGCCGCGACCTTCGGCAACGAGCCCAATGAAACGGTCATAGCCGCGCTTCAGCCAGGCGGTGACCATCTCGCGTTCAGGCTCGGAGAAACCGTCTATAGTAGTAAGGGCGCCAGCAAACGGACCGCCGACGGAAATCTCTGATGTATTGATACCGATCTGACGAAGGCCGTCGGCGATCGCGAGCTTGCCGCCAAAAATGCCAATCGAACCCGTCAGCGTGCCGCGGCTGGCAATGATCCAGTCAGCGCCAGTGGAAACATAATATCCGCCAGAAGCCGCATAGCTGCCCATGGATACGACGACCGGCTTATCCATCGCCTTGACCATCTCGACGGCATTCCAGATCTGGTCCGATGCGGTCGGTGAGCCGCCGGGGCTGTCAACGCGGAAGACGATGGCCTTCACACGATCATTGCGACCGGCTTCGAGAATCGCTTCGGCAATCGCGTCAGATGCAAACTCTGCAGAACTGGAGAATGGGTCGCCGCTGATGCCCCCAGTCACGATAGGGCCTTCGCCGCCGACAATTGCGATGGCAGGCGCGCCAAGCGGGGCAGGAGGTGGATTGTAGGACAGGACGTCCACAAACTCGGCGTCTTCGCCAGCGCGCTCCTTGAGTGCGGTCATCACGCTCTCCGGCCAGTCAATGGAATCGGCAAGGCCGCTCTCGACAAGCTGCTCCGGGCTGAGCGGTCCTGACTCGAGGGTCGAACGAACGTTTGCCACGCTCATCTGGCGATCCTCTGCAATATCGCCGAGGGAAGCATCCCATATCGAATCGGCCAGTGCCGTCATCGCTTCGCGGTGTGCTTCGGTATAGTCGGTTTCCTTGTAGACGTTCGGTGCGTTCTTGTACTCGTAGAACTGCTCGATCTCGGCCGAGACGTTGAGACGGTCGAGCAGGTCCTTGAAGAACATGGTTTCGAAGGTCACACCGCCGCCGAGATAGTCGCCGCCCGGCTGGATAATGATTTCATCGGCCGCAGCAATCGCCCGAAGGGCGGAAGGTCCACCGCCATATGTGCCCTGTGAGTGGACCACAACGAACTTGCCCGAATCGCGCAGGCGACGAATCGCGTTGCGAATCTCCTCGGAGCGGGCAGAGCCGACCGAAAACTCGCTGGCGCGAATGAACAGACCTTTGACGCGGTCATCCTTGCGCGCATCCTCGAGCCGCGTGAGCACGTTCACGAAGCCCTTCTGGCCAAATAGCGCAGCGAGACCGGCGACTGGTGCCTGGTCTGAGAGCTCCTGGCGCAGGTCGAGCGTCAGGACCATGGAGTCGGGGTTGTCACTGCCGCCCGAGAGCGACGAGCTTGCCGACTGCACGATACCGCTAACCACCATCATGCCGATGAAGAAGAGAAGGACAGCGCCGAGAATTGTTCCCAGGATGGCGCCGCCGAGCGCGGTAAAGAATGTTTTCACGACCTGAAGGCCTCCAAACCGAAAGTTTTATCAATAAACGATATGAAGCTTATCGAATAAAAGTAAAGGGCGGATGTGTTAATCCGTACCGGTTTCGAAAGAATCAGGAGGGGAGGGGAGAATGGTCGGAACAGGAGGATTCGAACCTCCGACCCCCGCCTCCCGAAGACGGTGCTCTACCAGGCTGAGCTATGTTCCGAGCCATAGCGGGCGCCTATATCTCAGGCGTTTCTGCCTGACAAGCGGGGGCCGGCAATCTTGTGCATATGTGCCGATACTGACTTTCAAGCAGAACAGGAGTTGCAACCCTGTGCGGGATTGAGTATGTCCCGGCCTTCTTCGCCGTTGGGGTATCGCCAAGTGGTAAGGCATCGGTTTTTGGTACCGACATTCCCAGGTTCGAATCCTGGTACCCCAGCCACTCCTTTCCGTAATTGAATCCGGGCCCTGTTGCCGCGTCACAGCGGCCCCTGACGCGTTTGCTGCGCTGCAGCAACGAATGTTCCCGTTTTTCCGAACTGTGATGCGTCATTGTGCTTGCACATCAAAACGGTAAGCTTTTTAAACAGTTATAGGTCGGCCATTGATCCGCGACGTCGCTATTGCTAGCGTCCCGCGCGATGGTCGCTGCAGCGGCCGTCAGGCTCTGCCGTTAATAATACAGAGAGAGTGCCCCAGAGCACTCCGGACAATCAGGGAGGCGATGGGTGCTTACTCCGCCTCGCCTCTGGACTGACGCCCTGTGTGTGACGGGCAAGACTGAGAGAGCAGCGGCTCGCCATTTCAGGGGGCATGGCCGCGTTGGAGTTTCACCGTGCTGTCCAGGCACGACCATTCGGAGAGTAAGAGGCAAACCTCATGAAGAAAGTACTGACACCGGCGCGCGGTGCCATTGCGGCGGCGCTTGTTGCCGGCCTGGCAATGCCAGCGGCTGCGCAAAGCCAGCTGCGCCAGGCGCTTGATATTGGAGAGCAGGCAACCCGTAAGGCCGAGCAGGTACAAGAGCAGATCAACCAGCTTGACGACCAGCGCTCTGACATGGTCTCCGAATTCCGGACCCTGCTTCAGCGCACCCAAGCTGCCCAGCTCTATGCTCGCCAGCAGGAAAAAGTCGTTGAGAGCCAGCGCCGTGAGCTGGAATCTCTGCAAAACCAGCTTGAGCGCGTTGACGAAATCACCGCTCAGACCACGCCGATGCTGATCGACATGGTTGCTGATCTCGAGCAGTTCGTTTCTGCCGACCTTCCTTTCAAGGTTGAAGAGCGTCAGGAACGCATCGAAAGCCTCCGCGCTGCGATGGAAAACCCGCAGGTGCCGATCGTCGAGCAATATCGTCTGATCATCGAAGCCTATAAGTCCGAAATGGAATATGGCCGCACCATCCAGACATGGCCGGAAGTCATCGATGTCGATGGTACGCCAGTCATGGTCGACATGTTCCTGTATGGCCGCGTCGCGCTGGTCTACATGTCTCCGGATCGCCGCTACGCTGCACGCTATGACCGCGCGCAGAATGCCTGGGTGCCGGTTGAGAACCGCTTCAAGGAAAACATCGCCAAGGCCATCAAGGTCGCCAAGGGCACCACGACGCCGAGCGTTCTCTACGCTCCAGCCACGCGTCTTGCCGTGACCGCGCCTTAAGCGCCAAGTTCCAGAGGATTATTGAAATGAACCCGATCAAGAAATCTCTGCAGGCCTTCGGCGCAGCCGCGCTGGTCATGGGCTCTGCAATGGCCATCACCGCGCCGGCAGCGGCGCAGGATGTCTCCCTCAGCGACATTCTTGCCAAGGTCCGTCAGGACTCTCAGCAAATGTCGGCAGAAGATCAGCGCCGTCTGCAGGAGTTCCGCTCCGACGCAGCTTCGCAGCAATCCAAGATGCAGCAGGCTCGTTCAGAGCTGAACGCTGCCGAGGCCCGCGGCCGCACGCTGTCTGCCGAGTTCGATGAGAACGAGCGTCAGATCACGCAGCTGTCCGCCGAACTCGAAACCCAAGCCGGTGACTTCGGCGAGCTTCTCGGCCAGTTCCGCACCGCGGCTGGTGAGACGATGCCGATTATCCGCGAATCCCTTTCCAACTATGAGTATGGCGGCCGTGCCGAGAAGCTCGCTGAAGTGTCCGAAGCCCGTTCGCTTCCGACCCGCGAAGACCTCGACGCACTTCCGAAAGCCATGCTTCAGGAAATGATTGCCCAGTCTGAGGTGAAAACCTTCACCGCTGACGTGGCGGGTGCCGGTCCAGACGGCGAAGTCGTCAACACCGAGCTTATGCGCGTTGGTATCTTCACTGCGGCCACCACCGACAATACCCGCTTCGTCGAAGTGATCACGGACGGTACGGACGAGCCGTACATCCGCGTTCTCAAGGCGCAGCCGGGTGGTGACTTCCAGTCTGCCATGAGCAAGCTGATCAATGCATCTGAAGGTGACGTCGTCATCACGCCGGTCGATCCGACCAAGGGTGACCTGTTCGCTGTTCAGGGCGAAATGCCGAGCCTCGGCGAGCGTATTGGCCAAGGCGGCGTCGTTGGTGCCGTTATCCTGGTCCTGCTCGCGATCGGTGCAGCGTTTGCGCTGTTCAAGATCGTCACGCTCTTCCTCATGGGTAGCGCGATGCGCAAGACTGCGAAAACCCGCCAGGCTGGCACGGGCAACCCGCTGGCACGCGTGTTCGAGCAGTATGAGAACAACAAGCACCAGGATCTGGAATCGCTCGAGCTCAAGCTCGACGAGCAAATCCTGCGTGAGACGCCGAAGATCGAACGCTTCAACGACATCGTTAAGGTGCTCGCTGCTGTTGCGCCGCTTCTCGGCCTGCTGGGTACCGTTATCGGTATGATCATCACCTTTACCGCCATCACCAACTTCGGTGCAGGCGATCCGAAGCTGATGGCCGGTGGTATCTCGGTCGCTCTCATGACGACGGTTCTCGGCCTGGTTGCAGCTATTCCGCTGCTCCTGCTGCACGCTGTCGCCGCATCGCTCGCCCGCGGCAACCAGCAAGTGCTCGATGAGCAAGCTGCTGGCCTCGTTGCCGAGCGCGCAGAAACCAACACGGGAACGGCCTAAGCGCCGTTCCCTCCTTCGGGAGGTGCTGCAATGGATCTAGGACTGAACGATCTTCAGGCCTTTCTAGAGCGCGGCGGACCCGTTCTCCTTGTCATCATGGTTGCCACATTCATCATGTGGGCCCTGATCCTGGAGCGACTGTTCTATTTCCGCCTTGCTCACAAATCGGTCGCCGAAGAGGCTGTCGCCGAATGGAACGCGCGCTCTGACCGCAAGTCGGTTCTGGCGCACTGGGTTCGCGACAAGCTTATTTCGGAAGTCCGTGCGAAGGCTGAGGCCAATGTCAGCATGACAAAGGCAATGGTGGCGCTCGCGCCGCTGCTCGGCCTCCTCGGAACCGTGACAGGCATGGTTACCGTGTTCGACGTTATGGCGATCACGGACGGTGCCGACGCCAAGGCCATGTCTGGGGGCGTGTCTCGCGCCACCATCCCGACAATGGCAGGCATGGTCGCGTCGATTTCCGGCATCATCTTTACGTCCGGTATGGACAGCAAGGTGAACCGGCTCGTCCAGAGTGTCGAAGACGAGATGGAGATTAGCTGATGCGTGGACGTAGTCATAAGGCGCCTGAAGAGGCGAGTGTCGACCTCACGCCGATGCTGGATGTTGTTTTCATCCTTCTCATCTTCTTCATCGTGACATCGACCTTCATTCAGGAGAGGGCGCTCGGCCTTGAGCCGCCGCCACCTCCATCGAACGCGCCGTCAAATCCGGATACGCAAGCGATCCTGGTCTTTGTCGGCGAGGACAACCTGATCACCGTGAACGGCCGTTATACGGACCTCGGCGGTGTGCGGGCGAACATGGAACGGCTTCGGGCTGAAAACCCCGAGAGCGCGTTGATCATCCAGGCGCATCCACGGGCGCGCACCGGCACGATCGTCAAGATCCGTGACGAGGCGTACAATGCCCAGATGAACCAGGTGAACATCGTTCAGAGCCAGCAATAGGAGGCATAAATGGCACGAAGAAAACGCATGCTAGCCTCGGACAGCACCGGCGAGGACGATGTTAACCTGACGCCGATGCTGGATGTGGTGTTCATCCTGCTGATCTTCTTCATCGTGACAGCCCAGTTCATCAAGGAACCGGGCGTGGATATTGAGCGGACGCAAGTCGATAACCTCGAAAAGCAGAACCCGCTCGGCATCCTGATCGCGATTGATGATCAGAGCGACATCTATATCGACAAGGAACAGGTTCAGCCTCAGGAAGTCGGCTTCCGCATCCGCGAGTTGCGCGAAGACAATCCGAAGGGCAAACTGGTCATCCAGGCCGATAAGGACTCTGAAGCTGGGGTGCTCATCACGCTGCTTGAAACGATCTACAAGGAAGACGGTCTGACCAGTGTTCCAGTATCGGTCGAGCAGGAATAGGAGGCTACCATGTTTACCAATCCCATCGTCCGGCTTGTCATCGGTGTCCCGCTTGCAGCGGTGGTCGTCTATCTGCTGTTCACCTTCATGTACAGCATGATCAACCAGGACTATCAGCAGCCTGACGTCACCGAACAGCGTGTCCTCGAACGGATCACGCCGTCCGAGCAGGATAATGAAGTCCGCACGCGTAGCCGTAACAAGGCCCAGCGGATCCAGTCCGCTGACAAGCCACCACCACCACCAAAAATGTCAGCGTCCCGGTCGGATATCGACCTGCCGACGCCGAACATCCAGGGTGCTGCGCCAACGGAACTTAACGTTGAACGCCTGGACTCACTGGCTATCGATCCGGTCGCGATCTCCGACCGTGACGCACAGCCGATCCGTCCGCCGGTGCCAACCTATCCGTCGCGTGCTGCAGAGCGTGGTATTGAAGGTTCCTGCGAGGTCCGCTTCGACGTGGACACCCGTGGTCGCCCGTACAATGTCCAGGCGACCTGCACGGACAGCATCTTCAAACGTGAAGCCGAACGTGCCGTGGGCCGGGTCGAATTCGCACCGAAGATTGTTCGTGGTCAGGCTGCGGAACGCCGCAACGTGGTGTATCCGCTGGAGTTCACGCTTCAGGACTGATTGCC
>JAYZBJ010000143.1:0-14955 GCA_036338795.1 Pseudomonadota bacterium
CGTGGCGCTGCTCGCCATCCCACTGATTGCAGCCTACCCATTTATGAAACGTGTTACCTGGTGGCCTCAGGCGTGGCTTGGCGCGACGATCAATTGGGGCGTACTGGTCGCCGCGGCCACCGCCACCCACGTCTCATTCGGTACGCTCATTCTTTTCTTCGGCTTCGCATGCTGGACCGTGGCCTATGACACGATCTACGCGATACAGGAGGAAGAAGACGACGCCCTGATCGGGGTTAAATCAACCGCGCGTCTCATGGGCGACCGCGTGATCCTCGGATCATTCTGCTTTTTTCTGGCGGCGGCCGCCTGTTTTGCCGTCGCGGTTGCAGGCATTGGCGCCGCCCGTGTCGGAGCAGTTACAGTAATCGCCTTTTTGATCCATGCGATCTGGCAGGTGCATACACTGGACCGAGATCGAGGGACCGCTCTCATGATTTTCAAGTCGAATGCTTGGGCTGCCTTGATCCTTCTGGCTGGGTTCACCGTCGCTGCTTTGGTGTGACGTGCGAGTAGCTATTGGCTGACGTTACGCCAATGTTGTAATTTACAACTTATGCCAGCCGCCAAACGCATCCGTCCGCTCGATCTCTTCTCTCGTGAAGAGTGGGAGCATGTCAGCCGCCGCTCCAATCTGCTTGGGACGGGCACTGTATTTCATGCTTGGCTCGTCATCGGGCTGACAATGGCTGCCGCGATCTGGATTCCGTGGCTGGCGGTCATCGCTGTGCCCGTTATTGGGGCACGTCAGCTTGGGCTCGCCATTCTGATGCACGAAGCGGCCCATGGCGGTCTAAATTCAAATGGCAAAATGAATGACTTTCTCGGTCAATGGCTGTGTGCCGCTCCCGTTGGCGCCCATCTCGGCAATTATCGCGATTACCACCTCACGCACCATAAGTATGCTCAACAGCCTGAAGACCCTGATCTGGGGCTGTCGGCGCCGTTCCCCGTGACACGGTCTTCGCTGCGACGGAAAATTATCCGCGACCTCACCGGCCAGACATTCCTGAAGCAACGGCGCAACCAGTTCGCAAACGCCATGGGCCTGGGCATCCGAAAATCTAAGGGACAGACCAACCGTGCCCAGTCTGCGCGCGAGGCGGTCATCCCGTTTGTTGCCACGAATGTATTTTTGCTTGTCGGTCTGACCCTGGCTGGTCACTGGTGGGCGTATTTTGTGCTGTGGCTCCTTCCGCTTGCGACCTGGAACCAGCTCGTTACGCGCCTGCGTAATATTGCCGAGCATGCAGTCGTACCGGATCATGCAGATCCGATGCGTCATGCCCGCACGACGATTACCAGTTGGTGGGAGCGCTTGCTCATCGCGCCATACTGGGTGAACTATCATTGCGAGCATCACATGTTCATTCACCTTCCGTGTTATCGCCTGCCACGCGCCCACAAGCTTCTTGCGAAGAAGGGCATTACCGACCAAATGGAAGTCAAACGCGGTTACTGGGGTGTGCTGAAGGAGGCTTCTTCAAGGCCCGCCGCTCCGGCAGCTACCGCCTGAATAGCCAGCCTCCCAAAGCTGGCGGAGATGCAAGGAGCCAGCCCCGATGACAAAACTAACGATTGAAATGGTCTCGGACCTTGTCTGTCCATGGTGCTGGCTAGGCCTTCGCCGAATCCAGAGCGCAATCGCACTGGTCCCGGACGTGGAAGTAGAGCTTCTTTTCCGACCATTTGAGCTAGATCCCAATGTGCCTGAAGGCGGCGTGAATTATCGCGACTACATGGCAAAGAAGTTTGGTCCTGAAACCGAAGACAGTCGCTGGGTCGCCATGCGCGAAGCGCTGATTCAGCACGGGCAGGAAGAAGATATTCCCTATAATTTCAGCGAACTCCGCCACCGACCGAACAGCTTCGATGCGCATCGACTCGTCCGCTGGGCTCAAGGTCAGGGCAAGGGCGCTGAAGCGAAAGAGGCCCTGTTCGCGGCCTACTTCGAAAATGCTCGCGACATCGGCCACCACGATGTGCTTTGCGACGTCGCGGAAGGAATCGGACTTGATCGTGAAATCGTTGAAAAGCTGCTGCTCTCGGACGCAGACGTGGAAGCTGTTCGAGAAGAAGAAAAACTGTTCCAGCAAATGGGTATCGGCGGTGTCCCAACCTACATAGCCATGCGTCGGATTGCGGTGCAGGGCGCGGAAAGCGCTGAAAAGCTTGCCAAGTTCATAAGGGCGTCAGCCCAACAGATGCCGCAACAGCGTGGCTACGGTTGACGCTTAGCTGAGCTGCAATTCGACGAGTCGCTTATATGCGCCCGCTCGAGACATTAGTTCGTTATGCGTACCCTCTTCCACGGCTTTGCCATCTTCAATAACGACAATGCGATCCGCTGAACGGACAGTTGAGAGCCGATGAGCAATCACAAGCGTTGTGCGGTCCCGTGAGAACTCGCTGAGCGCTGCCTGCACTTTCGCTTCACTTTCAGCATCAAGCGCAGATGTGGCCTCATCGAGCATGAGTATTGGCGCCCCTCGCAAAATCGCCCGCGCGAGTGCGATACGCTGGCGTTGACCACCGGACAGGTTGCGGCCCATCTCTCCTGCCATAGCGTCATATCCACCCGGCAATGCGAGAATGAAATCGTGCGCATTTGCGTCTTTTGCCGCCTGCTTGATCTCATCCCGGCTAGCCCCCATCCGTCCGAGAGCGATGTTGGCCGCAATCGTGTCGTCGAAAAGAAGCGCTTCCTGAGCCACAAGCGCGGTCGAGCGGCGAACGCTGCCACCGACGAAGCCGCGGATATCATTCCCGTCAATGGCCACCGTCCCGGTGAGCGGGTCATAGAGGCGCAAGAGCAGGTTGAAGATTGTCGACTTGCCTGATCCAGAGGGCCCGACAAGCGCGACTGTCTCTCCCGGATTGGCGGAAAAATTCAGCCCCTTAAGAGCGACAGATCCGTCCGGGTAGACGAAGTGAACATCACGAAACTCAATGCCGCCCTTCGCATCCTTCAGGGAAACGGCGTCGGTCCGATCCTTGATGGTAGGCTTGGAGTCGACGATCTCAAATACGCGGTCTGCTGCCGCGCCGCCTTCCTGGGCGACGGCATTGAGCGTGCCCAAAGCGCGCAGCTCTGGAGCAGCCACAGCAACCGCGCCGATCACGCCAACAAAGTTGCCAAGCGAGGTGTCGCCCTGCGCAATCCGCCACGCGGTTAGCGCCAGAATTCCGACAAGCGCCAGACCACCTGTGATCTCCAGGATCGGATCCACGGCTGCCTTGTCCGTCAGAACCTTGAGAAACAGTCGCGAACGCTCAACGAAACCCTTCTTCGCACGGGCTTTCTGATAATCTTCAAGCCCGTAAGCCTTCACGACCCGCGCCGATTGAAAGCTCTCCGAGAGCAAAGAGGTAACTTCGCCTATCTGCTTCTGCGCCTTCTTCGACCGTTTGCGAACGCTGTTGCCCAGCGCGATGACCGGCGCGAAAGCGATCGGATACACCACGAGCAGGATGAGCGTCAGCTTCCAGTCCATCACCAGCATGGTGATGAAAACGCCAAGAACCGTGAGAATTCCTTTGGTCAGATTATTCGCGAGGCGCAGCCCTGCCTCACGCAGGGCGTTCACATCATTGATAAATCGCGAAACAAAACCACCCGACCGATCAGCTGAAAGCCGTGCAAAATCGCCATCCGTCAGCGAGTCGAACTGGTCGGACTGAATGTCGACAATCGCACGCTGAACGCCTGTGTTGTTGGCGAGCGTCATACCATAGAGAGACAGCGAACGAACCGCTGCGGCCCCGGCAATGATGGCTATCAGCCACCAGAGATGCGACGGCACCGTCGAGATATCCGGACCTGCCAGCTGCTCAAGCCCTTCGACAACCAGCTTCAGCAGGTAGCCATAGGATGCAGCTGCGATCGACGTGACTGCAGCGCATGCTGTTCCAAGCGCGAACCACTTCCAGTGCGGTAGGTACCGCTCCCGGATGAGGCGCCAGAGGCTTCTGGAGCCCCCCTGCCCGCCCTTGCGATCAGACGTGATGGTGAGACCCCGTTTCCGGATCCAGCAGACGGTGTGCGTGCAGGATGAAGTAACGCATCTCTGCATTATCTACGGTGCGCTGAGCGGCATCCTTCCACGCGTCGTAAGCTGCTTTGTAGCTTGGGAAAGCGCCTACGAAATCGATCTTCGAGAGGTCCTCGAACTCGACTCCGCTTACATTCTTCAATTCGCCCCCAATGACGAGGTGCAGCAACTGTTTCGCATCCGGCAGATCGGCCATGGCCTTACGCTCCGTAATCTCTGTCCTGTCATAAGGCCTGACCGTCCAATTCGGATCGGGCAGCCTGACCCCTTTGACGCGCTCCACTAACAGAGGATGGAGAGCCTTTCCAGCAGCAATGAGGCTCCTCTGTGCAGGTTCACTGCGATTGAAGATAAATGGTTCACCAAGGTGCGTCGAGGCGATGCCGCCAGCTTCTTTGACAATCACCGTACCCGCTGCGAGATCCCAGTCGGACTTACGCCACAGCGCCAGTGTTGCGTCCCAACTGCCGCTGGCGACCCAGCACATCCTGAGAAGCGTTGCGTTTGGCTTTGGCCGGGCGATTTTCATCTTCGGCCAGGGGAGCTTCCAGGCCGGGTGGTGCAGCATCGATTCGGACGCGATCATGCGACACCCCTCTTCCTGACCGCAATTGCTGGAGGAAATGGGTTCGCCATTGAGGGTGGCGCCTTTGCCCCGTTCCGCACAATAGGTCTCACCAAGGGCCGGAGCATGAACAACACCCGCTATTGGCTGCCCATGTTCGATGAGGCTCAACCCGATACACCAGTACGGCTGCCCGCCCATGAAGGCCCGTGTGCCGTCAATCGGATCAACACACCAGACAGTCTCGCAAAGCTGCGTGTGCCTGGACAAGGCAGTCTCTTCTGATAACCACCCGTAGTTGGGATATGCCGACATCAGGCGTTCCCGAACGAGATGATTGACCTCGATATCGGCTTCAGTGACTGGGTGCCCCGGATACTTCTCCCATGAAGGCGTTGTGCCCTTTTCATAGTAAGCAAGCGCCAGACTACCGGCTTCGATTGCCACCTGTCTCAGCAGCTCGGTCCGTTTTGAGAAGCGGCGGTCAGTTGCCTGCAATCGACATATCCTCAACGAGAATGCTTGGTGCGTTCCGGCGCCCACGGAATTCGAGATCCGACGCAGGAATTAGCCGGGCAAACATCGAAGGCAAATCCCCGGCAATCGTAACTTCGGAAACCGGATACTGCTTCTCGCCATCCTCGAACCAGAAACCAGCGACGCCGACAGAGTAGTCACCCGTGTTCGGGTTGATCGATGGGCCAAACATGTCGGTTACAAGAAGTCCCTTGCCCACTTGCCGCATAAGTTCTTCGGGAGACCGTGTTCCGGCCTCAACATGAACGTTTGACGTGCCTACGCCAGGCGGATTTCCAAACCCTCCGCTGGCAAATCCATTTGGTTGCATACCAAGCTGTTTGGCTGACGAGGTATTTAGAAGCCAGCGTGTAAGCACACCGTCCTCAACCAGGTTCGTCCTCTCCACCGGCAGGCCTTCACCGTCATGATTTCGGCAACCGAGGGCTTTTGCGAGGAATGGGTCGTCGATCAGGTTAAAGCCATTTGCGAAAACTTGCTCGCCTAGGCGGTCTTTCAGAAAACTCACGCCGCGAGCGACAGAAGGCCCGGAAATTGCTCCCAGAAAAGCGCCGATCAGGCTGGTCGATACACGCTGATCGTAAAGTACCGCCGCCTTTTGCGTTTTCACCTTTCGAGGCCCAAGCCGTGCGACCGCTCTTTCACCTGCGGTACGACCAATTTCGGCGGGCACTGGCCGGTCCGCCATCTTGCGGACGCTCCAGCTGTCATAATCGCGCTCCATCGCGCCATCTCGTTCGGCAACAGCGGCCAGTCCCAGTCCAGTCGATCCGCCAGAAAGGTATGACGCAAATCCAGTGGAAGCGGCGACCCAGCGTTCCGAGCGGCTCCAGCCATTCCCGCAACCGGCAACCGTTTTTACGCCATCCACAGCAAGTGCAGCAGCTTCGGCTTCGAGAGCATCTGCTTCGAGCCGCTCGAGCGATATTTCACCATCGCCTTCAAGATCCAGCTCGGGCGGATTTTTGGCCAATAGTTCAGCGGGAGCAAGGCCTGCATATTTGTCTTCTGGCACCGCTTTAGCCATCGCGACGCAGCGTTCGGCCATGGTCGAGATAGCTTCGTCCGAAAGATCGGAACCAGATACATGCGCCTGCCGCTGTCCGAAAAGGACGCGAAGGGAAATGCCTTGAGATTCCGATCGCTCGACATTCTCCAGTTTACCTTCCCGGACGTCGACACTCACACCCTCGGAAATACCCAAGCTGCAGTCCGCAGCGGTCGCGCCTTCCTTCAGGCAACGGTCAATCAGTTTTTCGAGGAGCTCGGCCGGGTGTGTCTTGAAATCACTTGTCATGCCAGTGGAGGTAACCCTTGCTACGCGTTGCGGCAACGGGCGAAACGAAGGGATCAGCAGCGGTAGTTGCAACCTAATCAGTCTACAGACCCGAACACATCGATTGAAGTTGCCGCTCTCTAACGAAACCGTTCGACGACGGCGCGGCAAGTCGCACGGAGTTCGAGATGCACAGATATAGAGCGCGCGCCGACCTTCTGTTTTCCTTCAACTTTCGTTTGAGATCGCCTCGCCTTGGTCCACGATAGCATCCACCAGCAGGTCGAGATCGCTAAATTCGGTACGGTGGTTGGTGATATTGACCCGTATCGCCAGCTTTCCATTGATCCGCGTTGTCGAAGGTGCAGCAACCCCGCTTTCCTGCAAGCGGATGGCGATCTCCTGGTTCATTCGATCCAGCTCGTCGGGTATTACGTTGGCGTGCGGCACAAATCGCAAGCAACAAATGCTCGTTTCCACAGGTGCGAGCCGTTGTAGCTGCGGGTGTGCATCGATTTTGTCCGCGAGGTAACGGACCTGTTCACAGTTGCGCGATACCGCCCGCCCAAGCTTATCCGTTCCGTGCTCCATGAGGTGCGCCCAGACCTTTAGTGCCTTGAAACCGCGCGAGAGTTCGATTCCATAATCGACGGGCCAAGGGTAACCGGCCGCGAGACCTCTTTCATTCGATGCGAGGTAGTCCGGCCGATCAGAGAACGCCCGGCGATGCAATTCTTCATCACGTACGAGCACGAACCCTGCGTCGTAATTGACGTGCATCCACTTATGAAAATCGAAAGCAATGGAGTCCGCCAATTCCATGCCCGATAGGTGCGGGCGAAGTGTGTCACTCAATACACCACTTGCACCAAAGGCCGCATCGATGTGGAACCATAGCCCGTTTGCTTTCGACAGCGCTGCCAGCTGCGGCAAGGGATCAATCGCCCCGGTGTTCACTGTCCCTGCAGTTCCGATTATGGCAAATGGAGTGAGGCCCGCAGACCGGTCCTCTTCAATAGTTTCTTCAAGCAGGCCCAACGAAATTCTGAAATTCCCGTCCACGGGCAGCCGCCTCAGAGCCGCGCTTCCGAGTCCCAGAATATCGAAGGTTCTCGCGACGCATGAATGCGTTTCAGACGATGTGTATGCAACCAGTCCTGTACCATCGATCCCGCCGCTCCTTGACGCAAAGTCGAGCGCGGCATCGCGTGCCGCTTTCAGCGCAATGAGTGTTGCCGTCGATGTTCCTGAGACAACCAGGCCGCTTGCTGTTTCGGGAAAACCGAAAAGCGTTCGCACCCAGGAAACCAGTTGCCGTTCAACGTACAAAGCGACGTGGTCACGACCACCCGAATTCGCATTTAGCGCCGCTGCAGCCATGTCGGCTATGATCCCGGACGGTGTTCCAGACCCGTGGACCCAGCCAAAGAACCGCGGATGCTTGTTTCCAGGGCCATGTGGCAGCAGGGCTTCGATCAGGTGATCCACCTGCCGGGCGCTCACACCATCGGCGAAGAGCGGCTCCTGAAGTAAGCTTTTCAGTGCCTCAGGCACAGGCGTCCATACTCGACCCTCCTTCGACGCCATCATATGATCGATGGACCGGTCGAGCATATCGTGGGCGCGCTCACGAAATGCATCCCAATCTTCAGGATCCATGGATGCGGGGATATCTGCAGGCGTCTTGGCGGTCTTCATGTTGCGCGTCTGGTATATTTTCAGAGCAGAGTACAGCGGAGCAACTGCTCATTCATTTTCATAAGTGTCGCTTTCGTGGGCACGTTCATCATCGACATCCGCAAGCGAGTGACGACGAATGATCAGTGCACTCGCGACGCCAGAAACTGCGTTGGCGGCGAATGTTGCAATTGAAAGCCCCAGGAAACCACCTGTCAGCACGCCAATCCAGGCGCCGGGAGCGAGCAAACCCAAGGCTCGCCCCGCGCCGATGCCCAGACCAGTCAGTGACCGGCCAAGACCGTTCATGGCCGCCGTGAGGGATATCATGAGGCCGTAACCCGCGTAGGAGGCAGGCACGATGGCGAGATAGAGCGCGGCAATGTCTCTCGTGCGTTCAGACTCGGTGAAGAAAGACACAAACCACCGACCACCAAAGAAGAATGTGACTGCCAGGAGTGCTGCCCAGATCACCGAGACTTTCGCACAGAACCAGAGGCTGGAACGCGACCTGTCGGTGTGACCAGCGCCGCTGTTCTGCCCTACGAACGGCGCTGATGCCGCAGAGAGCGCCAGTAGCGGTACGACGGCAAATGACTGAATCTTGGTCACTAGACCAAACGCTGCAACCTCGGCTGATCCAATCGTTGAAACCGCCGCAGTTGCAATCGCCAGCGCGACCGGATTGACCGATGTGGAAACGGATGCTGGCAAACCAATGCGGGCAACCTCTTTCCATCTTGCCAGACCGCGCTTCAAAGCGCTGAACGACACGTCGAGCAAATCCTTGCGCCGAAGAAGGTAGAAGGCCCCGATAGTTGCCAAGGCTCTCGCCGTGATCGTAGCAACGGCGGCTCCTTGCATGTCCAGCGCAGGCACGGGCCCGAGGCCGTAGATGAAGAGCGGATTGATCGCGATATTGATAAGCGCAGTCGCGGACATCAAAATTGCCGGACTCACACCGTCACCGGTCGCGCGCAACATGCCATTGGTCGCGACCGGCAGAACAAGGAAAATTACGCCTGCGAACCAGATACGCATGTAGAGCGCCGCATCCTGGAGAATCTCGTCTTGCGCGCCCATCAACGACAGCACTGGCTCAATGAACAGAAAGCCCAATATGGACATGACGATCGAGATGACGACCGCCATACCAGCAGCGCCGGTGACGATTTCCGCACGGGTGTCCCGCTCGGCATCGGCGCCGATCGCGCGTGACAGCACCGAAGACGCACCTGCGCTCAAACCGATGGCAAGGCTGATCAAGGTCATTACGATCGGAAAGGTGTAGGAGATCGCAGCGAGTTTGGCTTCGCCCAGCCGACCAACGAAGAATGCATCAGAAACGCCGATGGCTTTGACCGCCAACACCCCGCTGATCATCGGCAGCCACACCTTGGAAAAGCTTTTTCGGACGGGACCTTTTGTTAGTTGCACGCGCGAATTTTCCTGTCGGTTATCAAAGTCGCTTCCGGGTCCCTCACTCGAGCCAGCTAAGTTGAGCCGGGCGGCTGTCCAGTTTCAGTGCTGCCCTTGCTTGACCGACAGCACTGAAATGCGCACATCCCCGACCATGAGCATCAAACCTATCCACATCATCGGTGGCGGCATGGCCGGCTCCGAAGCCGCCTGGCAAGCCGCTGAAATGGGCGTGCCCGTTGTCCTGCATGAGATGCGCGGGGTCCGAGGAACCGACGCGCACCAGACGGACAAGCTTGCCGAACTTGTGTGCTCGAACTCGTTCCGGTCTGACGATCACACGTCGAACGCGGTCGGCGTGCTGCATGAAGAAATGCGCCGGGCCAATGGCCTCATCATTACCAAAGGTGGCAAGCACCAAGTCCCCGCTGGTAGCGCGCTTGCGGTTGATCGTGAAGGTTTCTCGGAAGATGTAACGGCGACGCTCGAAGCTCACCCGAACGTCACAATCGTGCGAGAAGAAATCGACGGCATTCCGCCGGAGGACTGGGACAGCGTCATCATTGCCACCGGTCCGCTGACCTCGATCAAGCTTGCTGAAGCCATTCGTGCGCACACCGGCGAAGAAGATCTCGCCTTCTTCGATGCGATCGCACCCATCGTCTATTTCGAGAGTATCGATATGGACAAAGCCTGGCGTCAGAGCCGTTATGACAAACCGGGTCCAAGCGGCGACACCGCAGCCTACATCAATTGCGGGATGGATGAAGCGCAGTACAACGCCTTCATTGATGCGCTCATTGACGGCGAAAAGACCGAGTTCAAGGACTGGGAAAAGGACACGCCTTACTTTGAAGGCTGCCTGCCCATTGAAGTCATGGCGGAGCGCGGACGGGAAACGCTGCGCTTCGGTCCGATGAAACCTGTCGGCCTTACAAATCCACACCAGCCGGATGTAAAACCGCATGCGGTTGTTCAGCTTCGCCAGGACAACTCGCTTGGCACGCTATGGAACATGGTCGGCTTCCAGACCAAGCTGAAATACGGCGCGCAAACCGATATTTTCCGGATGATCCCAGGCTTGGAAAACGCTCAGTTCGCCCGTCTTGGTGGTATTCACCGTAATACCTTCCTCAATTCACCCAAGCTTCTCGACAATCAGCTGCGCATGAAATCCATGCCGCGGTTGCGATTTGCCGGACAGGTGACGGGCGTCGAAGGCTACGTCGAGAGCGCTGCGATGGGTCTATTGGCCGGCCGGTTCGCAGCCGCCGAACGTCTCGGCAAGGACCTTGCGCCGCCACCGCTGACCACCGCACTCGGAGCGTTGATCGGACATATCACCGGCGGGCACCTTGAAGGCAAGCAGAGCTTCCAACCGATGAACATCAATTTCGGCCTCTTTCCAGACCCGGAACCCGGCACTGTCCCGACAAAGGATGAAGAGGGCAAACGCATTCGGGGAAAGGCAAAAGGCCGCGCCAAGAAGGGCGTGCAGGCCGCGCGGGCATTGTCAGACATCGATTCCTGGTTGGCTGCGCAGGTCGAAACAGTTCCAGCCGAATAAGTGCTCCCGTGACCGCGCTTTATGACAGGATCGGGCTCAACTATGCCGACCTTCGCAGGCCCGATGCTCGCATTGCGCAACTCATACACTCGGCGCTTGGAGGTGCCCGCACAGTCCTGAATGTCGGGGCTGGGACAGGCTCCTATGAGCCCGAACATTGTGACGTCACAGCCATTGAGCCGTCTGCTGAAATGATTGCACAGCGCTCACCGGCGGCTGGCAAAGCCATTCAGGCGGCCGCAGAAAATCTGCCCTTCGCCGACAATAGCTTCGACGCGGCAATGGCGACGCTAACCATCCATCACTGGTCTGATCAGGCCAAAGGATGCGCGGAAATTCGACGTGTCACACGCGGGTCTATCGTATTCCTTACCTTCGACCCCGCGTTTCGCGGCTTGTGGCTGACAGATTACTTCCCGGAACTCATCACACTTGATGAAGCGATCATGCCCGCGATGGAGATGTACTCGGAGTGGCTCGGAAATGTCGAAGTCAAGCCGGTGCCAATTCCGCATGACTGCACGGATGGATTCCTTGCCGCTTATTGGAGGCGGCCCACCGCCTATCTCGACGAGCGCGTTCGCAAGGCCATGTCCTCCTTCTGGAAAGCAGGAGATGTGTCGCATGGCCTTGCTCGGCTGACCGACGATCTCAGAAGCGGCGAATGGGAGCGCCGGTATGGCGCTCTGCTGGAGCACGATACGCTGGACTGCGGGTACCGATTGGTTCGAACGGTCTGAACCCTAGCCGATCATTTCGACCGCTCGTCCACGCCATTTTCCGATGTTCTCGAACTCTTCGTGAGGTTTCCACTTCATCACACCTGCAAAACCGGTGAAGCAGAACAGCGTGATGTCTGCGATCGAGAAGCGGCCAGCAGCGAGAAAATCGTTACTCGCAAGATGCGCATTTATGCGCTTGGCCATGGCACGCGCACTTTTCTCCGCTTTTGCCCCGACTTCAGGAATCTGTGGGTTCTCGAGCGGCGCCATGACAGGGTGAGCGTTTCGAAACCACGTCGCGAATTGCAGGAAAAGCATCAGCTCGACGCGGCGATCCCACATTTCGATCAGTGCCTTTTCCTTCGGATCTGTACCCATGAGGTTCGGTTCCGGGAATATCCCCTCAAGATATGTGCAGATCGCACGGCTTTCGGTCAGCTGTGTGCCATCATCCAGAACCAGGGCGGGCACCTGAGAGAAAGGCGAAACTTCGCGATAGGCATCGGACTTGTGCTCCTGCTTCATGATCGAGATTTCCTCGATCTCGACAGCTTCGAGCTTGCCCTTGGCCTTCAGGAAATTCGTCACGCGCTCAGGGTTGGGCGCTTGCGGGCTGTGGTAAAGCTTCATGGAATCCTCCTCTTTGGTTGAGGTTTACCGCAAAGCCCTATCAATCGTGACCCCTGACGCAGCGTCCGGCGAATCAGTCAAAACGCTTCCTGATCCCGATCGTGGCATTCATTGGCTCGCCGGGGAAATACCGGTTGCTCCCGAATGCAAAATCCGCGCGGTCCGCATAGTTCAGATCGAACAGGTTTCGGACGATTATGAAGGCCTCAAGATCGTTGGCCAGAGTGTATTCTGCACGTGCGTTTGTGAGCGTATGCCCCGGATATGTCTGCGTATTTCCGGGGTTGGTGAAATACTCTCCGATATACTCGGCAGAGAGGCTCGCATTGAAGCGAGCATTCGGACGCCAGGTGAGTGTCAGATCACCAAGCCAGTTTGGTGCAGTGTCCACGTCGTTACCTGCGCGGATAACCTCTGAACCAGACGCAACGATCCGGTCAAATGTGTAGGTGTGTTCCGCATAGGTCGCGGTCCCTGAAACGGTGAACACGCCATCGCCGCGAACATCCCATGCAGCTTGTGCCTCGATGCCTTGATGCTCTGTCGAGCCATCGGTGACATTCAGACCATCGGAGTCCCGGAAGAAGAAGTTTTCCTTCTCGGCGAGATAGGCAGCGATATCGAAAACAAGCTGGCCGTTTGCGGCTGACCCGCGTGCGCCAATCTCGAAGCTGTCCATTGTTTCGACATCTGCCTCAGCAATGCCCTGCTGCGACTGCAGACGGTACAGATCCGACGCCTGAGGCGCACGCTCTCCGCGCGAATAGTTCGCGTAATAGCTCACAGCGCTATTGGCGGGCGTCCAGATTGCGCCGAACTTGGGGGTCAGCAGGTCAAAGCTGTCCTCGCGATCATCAGGCACTAGAAAGCGCCCGTTCGGCCCAGCGGGCACGTCAGTCGCGTAATCATAATCATGCGTTTCGCCGCGCAATCCCGCAAGCACGGTCAATTTGTCTGAAACGGCCCACTCCGCTTCACCCCAGACGCCAAGCATGATGGTATCGACTTCGTAGTCGTAATGAACACCGACCGGAAAGCGCCCATCGCCCGGGAAAAAGCCGAACGGCTCAAGCTGCGTCTCCTTCAGCCATCCTGAAGAGATGTCGACATCAGCGCCAATTCGCACCGTCAGCTGATCCGAGGCAGCCACTTCATATTTTGACTGGACGCCGAACGCGTCGTGCCCATTCTCCTCAACGCCGCCGTTCGGCAGAAAGTGCTGCGCGAACTCCATCTCCTGCCACCGCACGAAGGGTGTGATAGAGAATTCGCCGCTGCCGAGCGCCCGTTTCAGTTTGACAGCGGCCATCGCCCATTTGGCGTCGCGATAGGCTTCCGGGTTCGGGTTGGATGTTGCGGTATCGTCATCCCGGTAGGCCTTGAACCCCTCGATAAATCCGCCGGTTTCCTGATTGAGACTGGAAGCACTCAGCCACGCCAGACCGTCCCAACCGGCCAGACCAAATCGATAGGCCCCCGAGAGCTTCTGCTGCTCAACGCCGGTATTGTCACGCCACCCTGCATCGTCCTGCAGAGACAGAGAAAGACGGGCTGTGTCGGAAACGTTGCCCGTAAGGTCCGTCTTGTAACGGTTCAACGTTGACCCGCTAATTCTCGCGTCAAGGTAATCCCCGGTACCGGGCGCGCCCTGAATGACGTTGATGAGGCCATGAACAGCATTCGAACCATACTTTGCCGATCCAGGCCCGCGAACAACCTCTAGGGCTTCGGCCGTTTCATGATGGATTTCGAATAGCGAATTGACGTTTCCAAACGCTGGCGAGCGCGTCGGCAAACCATTTTGGAGAATGAGGAAGCTACCTTGCCCTGCCCCGCCTGTGAGTACGGGAGAACGTAAGGCAATGAGGTGCTCTTGGCCGGAATTCATCTGGATGTTCACACCCGGCAGCTGATTGAGAACCTCTGCAGGATGGTCGGCATTTATGTCATCTATCGCCTCGCGTTCGAGAGTCGCGACGCTGCCGGGCTGGTTCTCGGACCGATCTCCATACACGGCGACCGGGGACAAGCGAACACTATCCGCGCCCTCAGATTGCCGTTCCTGAATCGATTGAGCTTCTGCCTGGCTAGAGAGTAGCGAAGACAGAATCGCAAAGCTGACGGATGTCGCGAGCAAAAGGCGAAGCGGCATGAGCGGTCCTGATGGGCTGGAAAGGGAGCGTTGCCGAAGTTGTAGGTCGACGCCCCTGCCCTGACGAGTCCTTACACTGCGTCAGCCAGCACCACCTGTGAACAGCTCTACCGGGAGAGCCCCAACAACTGCACCAGAAAGGCACGTTGCCAATGTGCCGGCAATCAGCGTTTTCCAGGCTAGTTCGAGGAATGTTTCTCGCCTCTCAGGGGAAATGATATTCAGACCGCCGATGAGAATGCCGATCGATCCGAAGTTCGCGAAGCCACAGATCGCGTGCGCTGTGATGATACGCGTTCGCGGATCCATCGCATCTTCCGGAACGTTGCCAAGTTCGATGAACGCGACGAATTCGGTG
>JAYZBJ010000144.1:0-3975 GCA_036338795.1 Pseudomonadota bacterium
CCTGTCACAAAGAGGCTGTGACCTTGACGGCAAAGAGAGTTTTGGTTCTGCCCTAGCCGCAAGTTACGGCGCAGGACACGGTCGCGCCCGATTTGGATTTATCGTTCAGGAGCCCGACATGAAAACGCGTGCAGCCGTTGCATTTGAAGCCAAGAAACCGCTGGAGATTGTCGAGCTTGACCTGGAAGGACCGAAGGATGGTGAGGTCCTCGTCGAGATTATGGCGACGGGCATTTGCCACACTGACGCGTACACGCTGGACGGTCTTGATTCCGAGGGCATCTTCCCGAGCGTGCTTGGTCACGAAGGTGCAGGAATTGTACGTGAAGTGGGCAAGGGCGTCACAAGCGTAAAGCCCGGCGACCACGTCATCCCGCTTTACACGCCAGAATGCCGCCAGTGCAAAAGCTGCCTCTCAGGGAAAACCAATCTCTGCACGGCAATCCGCGCGACGCAGGGCAAGGGCGTCATGCCCGACGGCACAAGCCGTTTTTCCTACAAGGGCCAACCTGTCTATCACTATATGGGCTGCTCGACCTTCTCGAACTTCACCGTGCTGCCGGAGATTGCGGTCGCAAAAATCGACCCGGAAGCGCCGTTCGACAAGACTTGTTACGTCGGCTGCGGTGTCACCACCGGTGTTGGCGCGGTGACGAACACAGCGAAAGTCACGCCGGGGTCCAACGTGGTTGTCTTCGGGCTTGGCGGCATCGGGCTAAACGTCATCCAGGGTGCACGCATGGTTGGCGCTGACATGATTGTCGGTGTCGATATCAATTCAGACAAGGAAGAGTGGGGCCGGAAATTCGGCATGACCCACTTCGTCAACCCGAAAGAAGTCGACGACGTCGTCGCGCACCTTGTTGAGCTGACGGATGGCGGCGCTGATTACTCATTCGACTGTACCGGCAATACGACTGTGATGCGTCAGGCGCTCGAATGCTGTCACCGCGGCTGGGGTGAGAGCATCATCATTGGCGTGGCGGAAGCGGGCAAGGAAATCTCCACGCGTCCCTTCCAGCTTGTTACCGGGCGTGTCTGGAAGGGCACCGCATTCGGCGGCGCGAAAGGCCGGACGGATGTGCCGAAAATTGTAGACTGGTACATGAAGGGCAAGATCGAGATCGACCCGATGATCACGCACGTGCTCAAGCTCGACGAGATCAACAAGGCGTTTGACCTGATGCACTCTGGCGAGAGCATCAGGTCCGTTGTCGTTTACTAGGACGCAGGGCCGGTCCGGGGCTCTACTTTATGCCCCAGGCCAGCACCCAGAAGCCGAGCCCGGTCACGATCGGCGGCGGCATGATATTCGGCGCGGGCGCAAGCCCAAGCGCAACCATGACGGCGCCGAGCACAATCATGGCGTAGAACACCGTATTCTTCTTTCGCGAATTCAGCAGTGACATGAGGGTCTCCAGAGTTTCCGGGGCAAATAACGCGCGCGTGGCCCCGCTGTTCAGTGACGAGGGGTGACGGGCCCATATTGCTGTTGCGCGACGACCCGAAAATGCCGCAGACAGACCTCCTGAATTCACTCTAGGGAGGCAGTACGCATGTTCAGTCACATGATGGTCGGATCCGACGATCTCGACCGGTCCAAAAAATTCTACGACGCATTGTTCCAGTCAGTGGGTGGCAAGGAAGGCATCACGGACCCCAAGGGCCGGCTGGTCTATCTGCATAATGGCGCAGTATTTCTCGTCACCAAGCCGATTGACGGCCAGCCAGCCGCTTGCGGCAATGGCATGACCATCGGCTTTGCGATGAAATCGCCGGAAGAGGCGGACGCGTGGCACGCAGCCGGAGCTGCCGCTGGTGGCAAGCCGATTGAGGACCCGCCGGGCTGGCGCGAAGGCGGCGGCCAGAGGCTCTACCTTGCCTACCTCCGAGACCCGGATGGAAACAAGCTCTGCGCGCTCTGCCGCGGCTAATAATCAGGCCAATACGACACGACAGTTTTTCCGGTCCAGCCGTACTGGCATTTTGAATGCCTTCAGCGCCTCGCCGCCAATCCTGTCCAGCAGGGCGTCGGCGAGGCGTTTTGTGTCGGCGTCCATCGAACCGTAAACGTCGAGCGCGGCCTGCAACCGCCAGAGGGGGAAGCTGCGGGCGACCGCAGGTCCACGATGTCCCTCGATTTCTATCGTGATCTCGCCGAGCCCACGCGGGACGCGCGCGCCGGTTTCTGCATTCGCCGCCCACGTCCTGAGCATGTCAGCGGTTTCTAGGAACGCGGGCAATCCTTCGCGCATCA
Source organism: Pseudomonadota bacterium (assembly GCA_036338795.1). GTDB lineage: Bacteria > Pseudomonadota > Alphaproteobacteria > Caulobacterales > Hyphomonadaceae > Henriciella. The sequence continues at coordinate 2,258 of JAYZBJ010000144.1, forward strand.
GGCGGGCCAGAAGCGGTTCCAGCGTCGGGGCGATTGCATCATCCGATAGCAGATTGCCTGCCGTCGCCTTACCGGCCTGCATCCGTTCCACCCAGTCAACGACACTCGGTGCCAGGCGTTTCATGATCTTGCCGGACTCCGGGTCCCGATAGAGGTGCGCATAGAGCGGGCCATAGAAGGCAAAGTCGGCAAGGCTTGGCCGGTCACCCAGCAAGTATGGGTGTTGTTCCAGATGCGCTGAGAACTCCGCAAGAAAGGCTTCGTAGCTTTTCTCGATGCCCGGAATGGTCGATCCGTGGACGCCGAGAACCGGCAACGCACCCTTGAAGCGCTCGCCATTCTTTTTCCCGATCTGATACTGCTCCTCAGCAGATGCCTCCGGCGCTGACAGCGCGCCAAATTCGCTGTACGCCCAGTCTTCATTGTAGGTCCAGCGATAGTGCATGGCTGGCAGGGTGAGCCATTCGTCGCCGTAGAGGTGAAACAACTCGGACACAAAGGCCTGCAGCGGGGTCTGCGGCCACGCCGGCGGTGACTCGTCTTCGCGTGCTTCGATCCGCGCCATGATATCTGCCGTGTCCTGCACGATCTCGCCGTCAGGCATCCGAGCGACGGGGATCACCGGCCATCCAACATTGGGCAGGATGATGCTCCGATATACATCCTGAGTGGCGGGTTGCTCCGTGAACGAGACGCCGCGCCAGTTCATGTATGCGCGAGCCTTCCCGGTGAAGTAGCTCACCTCGGACCCATACAGAATGTAATCGGCCATGCGTTTGAATCTCCCTCGTCTCGTCCTTATTCTCTGGGGAAACCAGAAAGGAAGTCATGGCTGAATTCAAGCACTTCTCCGTCGTCGCCGGGGGTGACACCACGGAAGGTCACCAGATCCCGGATGGCGTTGTCGGGCCATCGGTAATGTCTGCAAAAGTATGGGCAGACTCCGTCGAGCAGGCGGTTGATGTCTATTGCGAGGTCGGCAACCATCTCGGCTTTCGGATCGAGCAGAATGTCGAGGTTCACCGCACGCCTGCCAAGCAGGCCAAGCGCGAACAGCCCTTCGCCTATGAGGTGCGCGTCCTGCCGTGTACCGCTGAAACACGCGAGAACACCGTCAAATCGGAGTCAGAGCACCTACGTAACGAATAAGTCTGCATCCTTATCTTTTCCCAAGCACTGGAGACCTTTGAATGAGCCTTGAAACCGTATCGGAATGGACCTGCTTCGGCGGGGACCTCAGCGTCTACGACCACGAAAGCGAGACGCTGGGATGCACCATGCGGTTTGCGGTGTTCGAGCCGCCACAGGCAGCCGAGGAGCCTGTACCGGTCCTTTGGTACCTGTCAGGCCTCACCTGCACCTGGGCCAATGTGATGGAAAAGGGCGGCCTGCAGCGCAAGGCAGCTGAGCTGGGCGTGATGATCGTCGCACCTGACACGAGTCCGCGCGGCGATGGTGTGCCTGATGATGACGCTTACGATTTCGGCCAAGGGGCAGGTTTCTACCTTACGGCCACCGAGGAACCGTGGGCCAAACACTTCAAGATGGATCAGTATGTGATGGAAGAATTGCCTTCCATCATCCGGTCGAACTTTGCCGCTGACATGCGCCGTCAGTCCATTTTTGGTCACTCCATGGGTGGACATGGCGCGCTGACGCTGGCACTCAGGAACCCCGGTCACTTCCGCAGCGTGTCGGCATTCTCGCCGATTGTGGCA
>JAYZBJ010000145.1:0-9656 GCA_036338795.1 Pseudomonadota bacterium
AGCCGGTCAGACATCTTCAGCACCATGCCCTCATTGAGATCAAAGCCGGCGGCTGCAACCTCTCGCGTCTCTTCACCGCCATCACGCGCATTTATGATCCGCAGCGGCCCCGCGGTTTCGCGGATCCGCAACAGCTTCACATACTGACTGCAGAACGGGCACTCACCGTCATAGACCAGCCAGTTGTCCGCCTGCTTGTCGCCAGACGTGTCGTCACGCTGTTCGCCTAGTGCAGACAATACGACCGCTCCCCTTTGAAGACCGGACGGAAGTAGGCGAGTTTGGCGACAATGGGAGAGGGTGCGACATCGAGGTCAGCGTCCACATTGTCACGCGCCCCACGAACGAACTCACGCCTCTCGCCATTGCGAATATAGGTCACACGCAGATTTTCGAGCTCATTCGAACTGACTGCTCTTCGAAGCTCGAAATACGGCACCATGACCTCAAACTCCTGCCCCTCAAAGCCGTATCGGGCCTTGTGGGTCTTCATGCCGATGATGTCTTCACTGTTGGAATCGATGATTTCAACCAGGTCTTTCTGATAGTCGAAGAGGGATAGCGTCGGCATGAACAAATGATTGTTCATGTCTCCCTCGGTTCGCATGTTGCTGTACATCGCAACATTGGTCGACGTCTTGAAGCCGATATAGGGCGACGCGGAATTCAGAACGGTCAGGGCAAGCATGGCCCAGAGCAGTCCAGGCTTCATCGTCCACATTGGCATGACACCTTCGCCGCCAAAAAGGCCACTCCTCAAATGCTCGCGCGCGGCCGCCCACAGCAAAGCGAGGGCCAGAGCTGAAGCGATTGGAAACCAGACCCAACTCGGCTTGGTGACGACCCCCGCCGCGATGATGACCACATTTCCGATGGCAAAGAGCACAACTGCTGGCGCCCAGGCCACAACCGCTTTTCGAATGTTTTCCAGAACCTCTCCTGCCTGGTTCACGACCTCCTTGAGGGCCGGCATGCCAACCAGAACGTAGAATGAGAGCATGAAGGACGAGAACGACCAGTGCCCCATCAGGCCAAGAATTACGTGGAACGGAACACCGAAATAAAAGGCGAGCAGCCTCGTCCGCCGAAAGGCCAGCATGATGGGCAAGGCGGCTTCCGCGACGATGAAGAACCAGAAAAGAAACTCGACGCTGAAAAGTGAAAGCGGCCCGGATACAAGTGGACGGTTCGCCTGAGCCTCTTCAATCATCCCCGATAGGCAGCTGACGTCGAGATCGAAAAAACCCTCGTTCAGCTTGGACACGATAATCGCCAGATACATAAAGGCGAAAATCGCACCGCACACGGGCGCGAACTTGGAGACCCAACGGTCCGCGACAGACCGGTCAAACCCCGCATCGCGGTCTCGAGACTGGGAGAGGACGAGCCCCAGCCCGCCCAGCATGGTCACGGCCATGAAGGTGTCGAGATAGATGTGATTGGAAACGAACGGCCACTGGGCGAAATAAGTCGCGACGCTGGCCACGAGCATGGCGATAAAAAGCCAGATGCGTCCTGGAAACATCATTACAGCGGACGCAAGGGCGAAGAAGGTCCACCCCAGGATTGGAGCGTTGTCCGTATAATCGCGGAAAAATGCCAATTGGATAAGGCTCTGCGCCGCCCATACCCACGAGAAAATCGTCAGCGAATCGATCTGCCGGAAGGCCCCTGCCTCCGACGTAGATACTGCACTCATCCTCCAAGTCCCCACTAGAGTTTTGCGTCCCGACACCCAGACAAATTCCGAATGTTACGGATGCGTAATGCTTTGGAACTTACCCGGTTCCCTGCAAAATGTATTCCCTTTCTGAAAAAAACTGCAAAAAACGCGGAAAATTGGCAAACCTACAGATTGCCCGCCTTGAGTTTGCGGCGGCCCAGAAATCTGAGGGTCGCATTACGACCAGCCCGCATTATGGGATAAAGTAACGCTGACCTGCGCCGGGACCTGAAAACCCAACCATTGAATCGATTGAATACGCCTGTCGGCTCACTCAGCATTGCGAGCGCATGAACAGCGTCGTCTCCGTGATAGAGACGGCCCGAAAGTTTCAGCACCATCCCCTCATCTAGATCGAGCCCTGCACGTACGACCTCTTCAGCCTCAAGGCCGCCGGCGCGGGCATCGACCAGTTTCAGTGGCCCGACAGCTTCGCGGATCTTCAGAAGCGCGACATAGCGGCTACAGAACGGGCATTCACCATCATAGACAAGCCAGTTTGCCGTGCTGGTCGACTGGCCTGCAACCGGGTCGAGTATTTCTTCTAGTGGAGACAATACGACTTCTCCCCTTTGAAGACTGGACGGAAGTGAGCAAGCTTTGCGATCACAAGCGGCGGCGCAACATCTATGTCCTTATCGACATTTGCCTCGGCGCCGCGCTGATACGTTCGCAGCTCCCCGTTCCGGATATAGGTAACCTCGAGATTGTCGGTCCGGTCAGAGCTTACAGCCCGCCGTAGCTCGAAATACGGGATGAGAACTTCGAATTCCTGCCCTTCAAATCCATAGCGCGCCTTGTGCGTCTTCATCGCAGAGATGTCTGCGCTGTTGGAATCGACGATCTCAATCAGGTCCCGCTGATAGTCAAACAGTGACAGCGTCGGCATGAACAAGTGATTGTTAAGGTCACCTTCGGTGCGCATGTTGCTGTACATCGCAACATTGGTCGACGTCTTGAAGCCAAGATAGGGCGACGCCGAATTGATGACGGCAAGCGCCAGCATGGCCCACAATATACCAGGTTTGGCCGTCCACATCGGCATTACGCCGGAACCGCCAAACAGCCCGTGCTTCAGATGCTCCTTCAGGGCCGCCCAGAGCAGGCCTGCGCCAATCGCTGACGCGACAGGCAGCCACACCCAGCTCGGCTTGAACAGAGCTGAGCCGCCCAACATCAGAACGACACCTAGCGCGAACAGAGCCGGGCCCGGCAGCCAGGGCACTATCCGTTTGCGAATATCGTCGAGCCATCCAGCCGCTTCATGCGTGACATCCTTGAAGGACGGCATGGCGACCAGAACATAGAAAGACAGCATGAAGGACGAGAATGGCCAGTGCCCCATCAGCCCCAGCAGGATGTGAAATGGCACACCGAAATAGTAGGCCAGCAGGCGCGTCTGCCGAAAAGCCAGCATGATCGGCAAAGCTGTTTCCGCAACTATGAAGAACCAGAAGAGGAACTCGACGCTGAACAGAGATAACGGCCCCGACACCAGTGGCCGGTAGGCCTGCGCCTCTTCAATCATGCCGGAAAGGCAGCTGATCTCGAGATCAAAGAAGCCCTCGTTCAGCTTGGACACAATGATCGCGAAATACATGAACGCGAAGATGGCGCCGCACACTGGCGCAAATCGCGAGACCCACTCATCGGCGAAAGTCCGGTCGAACGTTTTGTTGTCCCGTGACGACCTGACCGCGACGATTGCGAGCCCGCCAAGCATCGTCACCGCCATGAAGCTGTCGAGATAAACGTGGTTGGCCACGAACGGCCACTGCGCCACATAAGCGACGATACTCGCCACGAGCATTAGCGCAAAAAGCCACATTCGTCCCGGCGCAAGCAGCACTGCCGTTGCCAGAGCGCAGAAAATCCAACCCTGCACCGGGCTATCCTCCAGCCAGCTTCGGAAGAACACCATCTGGACGAGGCTTTGCGCCGCCCAGACCCAGGAGAAGATTGTGAGCGAGTCTATCCTACGCGCAGCAAAACTGCCCGGCGATGCCGCAGTATCCATGATCAGGGTCCCCACCCGTCTGCCAGTTTGTCCCGTGAAAGCACGCCCGATGTCTGCATTTCTGCGAGCGTCCTTCATTTACACTTTAGTAATATTTCAAGATTTCGTCAACGAAGTATGCGCGAAATAAATCGCACCCTCGAGGCATCGAAACATGCAGCAGAAGCTGCACGATCGGCGCCATTCTTGATAAGAACAAATAGCCGCCACCGCGAATAAATGGCCAAAACTTGCACTGGCTGGCAACTCAGGGACCGCACCGTCGATGGTAAGATATTTGCGGGCCGGGCTCACCAGACTTCTTTGAACGGCCGCAAATCCATTTCGTGCGTCCACGCTGAGCGATGCTGGATATGGACATGCCAATAAGCATCCGCGATTGCGCTTGGAGCAAGACCTCCGTCGTCGCCCAGACTGTCGAGATAGTCGCCAAATCGCGAGCGCACCATTTCGCCGTCGATGACCCCATCGATGACAAAGTGAGCAACGTGCACACCTTTCGGACCATAGGTGCGCGCCAGAGACTGAGCGAGCATACGAAGACCCGCTTTCATCATCGCGAAATGGGCGAAATTCGGTTTGCCGCGCATAGAGCCGGAAGCGCCCGTGAAGAAAAGGCTGCCCGTGCCCTGGGCTTCCAGGATTGGGATTGCACGCTTGGCTGCGAGAAAGGCGCCCTTTATGGGGGCCGCATCGTTTTAAATGACGTGTGCAAATTCAGCTTCTGAAGCGTGTCCGGAGCGAGGACAGGCGCGCATACGGTTGGCCGCGCGCAAACGTGCGCGCTCCGCGAAACGGCACATGCGTCCGAACCTGTAAAGGATTGTATTTATAAGGAAAAGATGGTGGGCGGTACTGGGATCGAACCAGTGACCCCTACGATGTCAACGTAGTGCTCTACCGCTGAGCTAACCGCCCATCCGATCGGAAGCGGCCCTAATCGGGCAGCGAGAGGATAAAGTCAAGTGCGCAAGCGCTGTGAATGTCAGGCGGCGATCACACGGTCCACTTCTTCCACAAGCTCACGCAACTGGAACGGCTTCGACAGGATCTTCGCACCTGCCGGTGTCGGTGTTCCAGAGGCAAGCGCAACCGCAGCAAATCCGGTGATGAAGACAATCTTCATGGCGGGATCGAGCTCCGCGCCGCGACGGGCCAGCTCGATGCCATCTATGCCCGGCATGACAATGTCCGTCAGCAGCAGGTCGAATACTTCACGTTCCAGGGCAGCGAGCGCAGTCTCACCATCCTCGAAGTCCTGCACATCATGACCAGCGCGTTTGAGTGACGCGGTCAGGAATGTCCTCATCATTTCATCGTCTTCAGCGAGAAGAATCTTGCTCATAGGCCCCGATCCCCGGCTATTGCCCGTCCATAACAAGATTCCACAGAGCACGCTTCGGGTAAATTACGAGTGAACATGACCGCCAAGCTTGACCTTTGAGCGAAATAGCCAACCATCTGCCGCCATGAGTATTGTGGAAGGCGAGCGCCAGTCAGCAGGCCCGGAGGCCCAGCCAGTCCCGCCATTCTGGCTGGACCGGCCTTCTCCGGTCGAGCTTCCATTGCTCATCACCTCTCCGCATAGCGGACTGCACTATCCTGACACGCTGCTGCAAAAACTGAAGGTTCCACTGATTGACCTTCGGCGGACGGAAGACGCCTATGTAGACAGGCTGTTTGCCAACGCCCCCGAATTGGGGGCGACATTCCTTCGTGCATCGCACGCGCGAGCCTACCTCGATCTGAACCGGGACCCGCGTGAACTGGACCCGGACATGTTCGATGGCGCACCGCCCTCTCCCATCGCAGCGCCCACCGCACGCGTGCAGGCGGGCTTGGGCTGCCTGCCCAAGATAGGTGCAGCGGGGACCGCTATTTATGCAAAAAAGCTTAGCACCCATGAAGGCGTGACAAGAATCGAATCCGTTCACAAGCCGTATCACGAGACTTTGCGGGGCGAGATTGCTGCACTGCATCAGGAGTTTGGCAGCGTCATAATGCTCGATGTCCACTCCATGCCCTCGCGTCAGCCGGGGCGGCGCACACTGCCCGATATCGTCCTTGGAGACAGGTTCGGCTCAAGCTGCACGAGCCAGCTCACCAGCTTGGTCGAGCGGAATTTCAGGAAGCTTGGACTCAGCGTCGCGCGCAATGCGCCCTACGCAGGCGGCTATACGACACGGCTATACGGCCGGCCAAAGCGACACGTGCACGTACTACAGATCGAGATTAACCGGGAACTTTACCTAGATGAAGTGGCCGTCGAACTGTTGCCGGCGGCCGAAGCCCTGCAGCAGAAACTTGATGCCGTGATCGCCGAGGTCTGCGGATTTGCTTCGCGCCTGCGCCCGTGAAAACTCGTCACCCGAAGAAAAAAAGGCCGTGCCAGGTCGGCACGGCCAATAAGGTAAAGGGAGGAAACGCCAGAAGGCGTTAGCACCGCAGTGCTGAAACCTACATTATTGTGCGGCGCACAAAATGCAAGTGTGAAATGAAGAAACCCTGCAAAAATGCATGCGACATGCTGGCACAGACCGTCCGGCATGATGCTTGCTGTCCTTGTCCCCCAGTCATTTCAAACCGGGACTCACGTGCCGGAGATAGGGGAGCCGCACATGACGGACACGACGGATCTGCACGTTGGCAAGAGACTACGCCGACGCCGCAGGTTGCTGGGACTGACGCAGCAAGAACTTGCAAGCCAGGTTGGCGTGCGATTCCAGCAGATACAGAAATACGAGTGCGGTGCCAACCGGATGACATCATCTCGGCTGTACGACCTTTCACAGGCACTCAATGTTTCAGTTCAGTATTTCTTTGATGGCATTGAAGGCGAAGACCTGCTCGCCGCCAATGATGCCGAACGGCTCGACGGGGACATTCTGAGCCAGAAGGAAACGCTGGAGCTCGTTCGCGCCTATTATCGCCTTGGTGAACGACCGCGCCGCCGCCTTCTCGATCTGGCGAAAGCGCTTGAAAGCGACCAGAACGACACTGGAGCCGCTTGACGCTGACGAGCGGCTGGCCCAAAGCCGCTCATCATGCAGACAGGTTTCGACGAAACATCGACACTCGCTTTGGCCAGGCAGCTCGCAGACGCTGCCTGGTCTGCGATTCAGCCACACTTCCGCATGGGCGTCGCGGCAGAGAACAAGGGCGGCAAAGGCGCCTCCTATGATCCAGTCACGAAGGCCGACAAGGCTGCAGAAGAGGCGATCAGGGCAATCCTGAAAGTGCAGCGCCCGGATGATGGCGTCGATGGCGAGGAGTTCGGCCGCCAGGAAGGTTCGTCAGGCTGGACCTGGCTGATTGACCCGATTGACGGCACGCGGGCGTTTATCGCCGGCCTGCCGGTATGGACGACCCTGATTGCCCTCGTGGATCCCGAAAATAATCCTGTGCTCGGCATGATCGACCAGCCCGTCCTGTCGGAACGCTATGTCGGCGCGCCATCCGGAACGTTCCTGGAACGTGGAGAGACCCGGACCCAACTGAAGGTGTCGTCCTGCGATGACCTTCGAAACGCAATCATCGCAACGACTGACCCCTTCATCATGACACCGGCCGAACAGGGGGCATGGACCCACCTGCGGCATACAGCGCGCGTCTCCCGCTACGGATTGGACGCTTACGCCTATGCACGGCTTGCGGGCGGAACGATTGACCTTGTTTGCGAAACCGGCCTGCAGGCGCATGATGTGGCAGCATTGATCCCAGTAGTTCGCGGAGCCGGAGGCATCGCCCGCGACTGGCGCGGCAACGAAGCCAAGCTCGGTTCGCAGATTGCCTGCGCGGCCAGTGAACCGCTCTTCGAGCAGGCCCTGATTTCGCTACGCCGGTCAGCACTCTAGGCGCGGCGCAGTCACTTCTGGTCACGAGGCTCGGATTCGCGTTAGATAGGCGGCCATGACCGAGACAAGCAATTCACTCGTCCACCGGAAGCTGCCGAGCAAGGCTTGGCCGAACAAGTGGAACATCTCCAACATCATTGACGGTCGCGCGCTTCGCGTGAAGCTGACGACAGCTTTTCTCGACAATCTTGGAAATGAGCAGGCCGCCAGGAAAGAAGTTCTCAATCACCTGCATGGAGCTCTCTTCCGCGGTCGCATGATCGCACAGGAGCGACTGCAGCAGGGCGCCGACGGACTTGATACCGCGCGGCTCCTAGCCGCCGTGCAGGACGAAGTGCTGCACGCGCTCTATGATTACGTCACGGTTCACGTCCACAGGGACCGCAACCCCACGGAGGGCGAGCGTCTCGCTGTCTTCGCGACAGGCGGCTATGGCCGGCACGTCCTCGCACCATCCAGCGATATCGACCTGCTCTTTATCCGACCGTACAAGGCGTCCGCCCATGCCGAGAGCGTGATCGAGTACATGCTCTACGCGATCTGGGACATGGGCCTGAAGGTCGGCCACGCATTTCGCACACCGGAGGAATGCATCCGCCTTTCGAAGCAAGACGTCACAATCAAGACCTCACTCCTGGATGCCCGGTTCCTGTTCGGCGATGAAGACCTTGGCAAGGAGACCGAAGAAAAATTCCGGGACAATGTCATCGTCGGGCACCATGCAGATTTCATTGCCGACAAGCTGGCCGAGCGCGACGCGCGTCATGGCAAGCAAGGCAACAGCCGCTATGTCGTCGAGCCAAATGTGAAAGAAGGCAAAGGCGGCCTGCGGGACCTGCAGACCCTCTTCTGGATCACCAAGCACCTCTACGGCGGTGTATCGCTTGAAGATGCGATGGAGAACGGACCGTTCACGGCACACGAGCAGACCGTCTTCAATCGCGCAGCCCGCTTTCTCTGGACCGTCCGCTGCCACCTTCACTATGTCACGGGTCGAGGTGAAGAGCGGCTCAGCTTTGACATGCAGCCGGAAATCGCGTCGCGGATGGGCTATCGGGACCGGTCCGGCCAACTCGGTGTCGAGCGGTTCATGAAGCACTACTTCCTCGTGGCAAAGGATGTCGGCAACCTGACACGCATCCTCGCGGCCAAACTCGAGGCCGAGCAGATCAAGAAGCCTGAAGGCTGGCGCCGCTTCATTCCTTCTGGCGCGCCCAAGCCGCTCGCGCAGGAAGGCTTCGTGATCGATGGTGGGCGCATCAACGTGGCTGGCGCGGAAGTGTTCGAACAACATCCGGAGAATCTGATCCGCCTCTTCGCGATCGCGGATGAGACGGCTTACGACATTCACCCCGACGCCATGACAATGGCAGCGCGCAAGTCAAAGCTGATTAACCCCAAGACCCGCCTCAAGCCGGAGATGCGGGACGCATTCCTGAAACTGCTTGTGGAGGGCACTGATCCGGGGCTGGCACTGCACCGGATGAACGAGGCGGACGTGCTCGGCCGGTTCCTGCCGGAGTTCGGTGGCATCGTAGCGCAGACCCAGTTCAACATGTACCACCACTACACGGTGGATGAGCACACGCTTCGGGCCGTCAACTACATCGCCGAAATGGATCGCCGGGGCGACGAAGGCTTTGAGCTTGCGCACCGGCTATTCCAGAAGATCGACAACAAGCTTGTTCTCTATCTGGCCATGCTTCTGCATGACACGGGCAAAGGGCTGGGAGACCAACAGGTCGAGGGGATGAAAACCGCGACGCAGGCTGGCAAACGCCTGGGCTTGCCGGATGCCGAAGTCGACCTGATTGCGTGGCTGGTCGGCCAACATCTCGAAATGAGTGAAACCGCGCAGAAACGCGACATTGCAGACCCTAGCACGATCGTCCGGTTCGCTGCGATGGTCGGTTCAATCGAGCGTCTACGGCTCCTCTACATTCTCACCATTGCGGATATTCGCGCGGTCGGGCCGGGCATCTGGAATGCGTGGAAGGGCCAGCTGCTCGAAGATCTGTACCACAACACCGAAGCAGCGCTCAGAGGTGGCAGGACCGATGAG
>JAYZBJ010000146.1:0-5592 GCA_036338795.1 Pseudomonadota bacterium
GAGGCCCTTGGCGCGTGCTGTGCGGACGTGCGGCGACCTCATCGTCTCGATCACGGAGGCGCGCATCAGGCGCGATATGATCGCAATCTGAGGCAGCGCTAGTGTGAGCACCGGAAGCGTCATGTTGTAGAAGCTCATCCCGATGTTCGGATATTCCCCAAGGCCGCCGACAGCGAACAGGCCCGCGCCCAAGGCAAGGGTCAGGATCAGCAAGGGACCTGTAACGAATGTCGGGATCGAGATGCCGGCCATGGCTATACCCATGACGGTGTAATCGCCCGCGGAGTTCTGCCGGAGGCCGGCGAACACACCGAGTGCAGTGCCGACCGTCAGGGCGACGAGCATGGCAAGGGAACCGATTGCGAGGCTGACGGGCAACCCATCGGCAATGAGGTCATTAACGCTCTTACCCAGCGTCTTCATAGAGGGGCCGAAATCGCCTTGAAGCACGCCGAGCAGGTAATCGACAAACTGCTTCCACAGGGGCTGGTCGAGACCGAACTTTGCCTTGATCGCCGCCTCGGTGGCCGCGTTGAGCTTGCGCTCACCATCAAAAGGCCCGCCAGGCGCCAGGCGCATCATGACAAAGGCAAGGGCAATAATGAGCAGAAGCGTCGGAATCGCAAACAGCAACCGCCGCGTTACATAGGCCCAAGGGATGCGGGAAAGGCTTCTCTGCAGCGCTGACACGTTCGGATTTTCTCTTTTCCGTTTCACCTGAAGCGGTTATCGGCACTTGGAAGTGCGACCGCGCGAGCCTAGGTTCACGCCACAAGTTCGCTTGTCAACGCCACATGACACCGAGGTAAACGATGGCAGACATCCGCAAAGTGACAGACTATTTTGCTGTCGCCCCCCAGATCGATGTTTCGGACGTGGATGAGATCGCCGCGCAGGGGTTCAAGACCATCATCGCAAATCGTCCCGACGGCGAAGGCGGCGTGGACCAGCCACGCATGGGTGCGATTCGCACACGGGCCGAAGAACTGGGACTCACATTCGTCGCCTTGCCCTTTTCCGGCGCTCCAACTCCCGAAATCATCGAACGCACGCAGTCGATTCTCAATGAAGCACCGACTCCGGTGCTGGCTTATTGCCGCACGGGCACGCGCTCCATCACGGCCTGGGCACTGACCCATGCGGGACAGGGCCAGGCCGAAGAAATCGTAGATACTGCAGCAGGTGCGGGCTACGATCTCTCCAGCATGCAAAGCCTACTCTGATCACGTGTGCTTGAGCAGCTTTGAACACGCCGCCCCCCTGCCGACAGCCCTTAATGGTTGAATCTCGGTAATTGGCGTGCGATTCACCATCTACGGTCTGAGGGGGCTGCGAGGAGAGATTGGATGTCGCGTAACTGGCTGACAGATTTCAAATATGAGGACGGGGCGTGGCTCGTTAAGAAGACCGGGCACCGCGTTCCGGCCAACAAGCAGCTTGCCAACGACATCTTCACGTGGCTGACCTTCTATACGATGGCGCAGTCCTGGCGCACATGGCGCCGCATCACCGGCCACAAGCGGCCAACAATCGCCTTCTATCCGGACAAGCCACGGCCATGGTATTTCATCTGGCCCGTCATGCATGCTTCCGGCGCCAAGCTCATTTCTGATGTGTCAGCCGCCGACATCGTTTTCCAGTTTGACGATTCGACCCACGTCACCGAGGGCATTCCGCAGACCAAGACGGGCGCGACCCTTGTAAACTTCGACTGCACCGACATTTCCAAATCCAAGGTGGCCGAATCCTTTGAACGCGCGTCGGGCTACGGCCTGAAAGTTGATCCGCGCAGCTATCAGGGACCGATGGTCGAGAAATCCGAGAAGAATGCGTGCCATGATGGCCGCATCATCGAAGGCCCAATGGAGCCGCTCGAAGACAAGACATATCAGCGGCTCGTCGACAACGAGATCGAGGGCGGCCTGGTAGAAGATCTTCGTTGCTGCATCGTTGGCGGCGAACCCGCCCTCGTCTTCCGCAAGCGCCGCCAGATTTCGCGTCGCTTTCTCAACGAGAATGCTGAAGTTTTGCTCGACGAGCCCAAGAACTGCTACACAACTGATGAAATCGGCGTGATCAAGGCCTTTGCAGCAGACATTGGTCTGGATTGGGGCGGCGTGGACGTGCTACGCGACCGCTCTTCCGGCCGCATCTTCATCGTGGACGCGAACAAGACAGATATGGGCCCACCCGTGGCGCTGAAGCTTGGAGACAAGCTGAAGTCGACCCGCAGAATGGCGCGCGCATTTGTCACCGCGTTCACCGGGAAGCGGTCAGCCTAGGGTCGCCCGACGTCCGAGCGATTCGAAAACTGCCGAAGAGGTCCCATGGGCATCCCATTCGTGAAGGAAATCGACTTTGAATACGGCAAGGTCGAACAGGTTTCCCCGCTGATCCGCCGTGTGGTCGCGAACAATCCGGGACCGTTCACATTCGTCGGAACCGGCGTCTACATCATCGGCCATGGCGAAGTCGCCGTTATCGACCCCGGCCCTGAGCTGGCTGAGCACTTTGATGCGCTCAAGGAAATCCTGAAGGATGAGAAGATCACCCATGTGCTCGTCACCCATGGGCACTCTGATCACTCGCCTCTGGCGCAGCCCCTTGCTGAATGGGCGGGCTGCAAGACCTATGCGAAGAATTGCGGCGTACCGACCGCCAAGGGCGAGCTCGGCTCGGCCGACGATCTCGGCTTCCAGCCTGACATCAAGATTGGCGACGGCGACGTGATTTCCGGCCCCGGATGGACGCTCGATGTCATCGAAACGCCCGGCCACACCTGCAACCATATTTGCTTCAGCCTGCGCGAAGAGAATGCCTGCCTGACTGGCGACCACATCATGGGCTGGTCAACGACTATCGTGGCACCGCCTGACGGCAATATGGGTGACTATATGCGCTCACTCGACAAGATTGAGGAGCGCAATTTCGACATTCTCTGGCCGACACATGGTTCCCCGATCCGGGAAGACGTGAATGGCTTTATCCAGGCTTACCGGCAGCACAGGCTGGATCGCGAAGCCGCGATTATCAAACACCTCAAGGATGGTGAGACCAACATTCCGCGCATGGTCGAGACGATGTATGCCGATGTCGACAAGCGCCTCCATGCTGCTGCAGCGATGTCCGTTCTCGGCCATATGCTGAAACTGGTTGAGGAAGGCTATGTGGTCACGCCGGACGAGAACCCGACCACACGATCAGAGTTCACCTGGAAAGCCGTTCGCAAGACGGCCTGAGTAAGGTGGCTGGCTGGCGCCTTATGGCTCCAGCCTTCCATCTGCCCGGTCCTGAAGTTCCGAAAGATAACCCGATACGCGCTTTGCATTGACGCCAAGGTCTGACAGGCCGACGCGGCTGATGGAGCGCATGTCGACCCGCGTTGCGCCTTCAACTGAACGGATGCGCACAGCGATATCGTCCTTGAAGCCGAACCAGCCGGTCGTGTCGGTCGCTTCAAGAATGGTCTGTTCGACGTCTTCTCCGGTTTCGGGACGCGTGAAGATCTGCCAGCCGCGATCTTCGGCAATGCGCAGTGCATAGGTGGCAAGCTCACCCGGCGCCTGGTCGAAATAGACAGGTTCAATCGGGCGGTCATAAGCGGCCGGCACGGTCTCGCCATCAACGGTGCGCTCACGCTCGGCTTCTTCCTGAACTTCGGCGACGGACCGACCGCCCATCCCCGGCCACCGTTCTTCAATGCCCGGCGAATCCGGGATCACTGGATCGTCTTCGACAGCGTTGATCGCGTCATCGCTTTTGCGCTGGGCGAGCAAGGCTTCGGAGAAACGAACGGGATCCGACCAGTCTGTCTGAATGTCATGGATCGGCGGGAGTGCGGCAGCCTGCGCGCCAAAACCAATCAGGCGGAAAAGCAGCATCAGCGCCACCAGAAGTGCAGCGAGCGCAAGGATAACGGGCTGGATGCGCGGAGATTTGACGAAGCCAACAATCAGCGCGATCACAGCAAGCCCGGTTGAACCAAACGCAATTGCGGGTCCCCAGCCAATGGTCATCGTGCCGAGGCCGAACTGCCAGCCCCAGAGG
Organism: Pseudomonadota bacterium; assembly: GCA_036338795.1. Classification (GTDB taxonomy): domain Bacteria; phylum Pseudomonadota; class Alphaproteobacteria; order Caulobacterales; family Hyphomonadaceae; genus Henriciella. Next base: position 4,048 of record JAYZBJ010000146.1, read on the forward strand.
CCGAACTTGGTGCCAAGCGCCGCAGCTGCAAACCAGATCACGGCGAATATAGAAACAGCCAGGGCAAAGCCCGACAATTTCAGGCGCCAGCTGGCACCCTGAATACTCTCACTCATTTGGCAATCTCCCGAACCATGCCTCTGTCGCGCACACTTATCGCGTGCGACGGCAAGAGCAAGGCCCGGCTCCCAATGTCGGAACCGGGCCAGACTTTCGGATCAAGCTGTCGGTAGCTTGTAATCCTTGAACATTTCGCGAAGCTTCAGCTTGTTGATCTTGCCGGTCGCGCCGAGAGGAATCTCGTCCACGAACGCCACGTCATCAGGCGTCCACCATTTCGCGATCTTGCCTTCGAGCTGCTTGAGCACCTCTTCCTTGGAAGGGTTCTCACCCGGCGCAGGCTGGACAATCAGCAGCGGCCGCTCATCCCATTTCGGGTGATAGATACCGATCGCGGCAGCGTTTGCCACTTTCGGGTGACCAACTGCGAAGTTCTCGATGTCGATCGACGAAATCCACTCACCACCTGACTTGATGACGTCCTTGGCGCGGTCAGTGATCTGCATTGTCGAGTGCTGGTCGAGCGTTGCGACGTCACCGGTATCAAAGAAGCCCTGATCGTCGAGCACCTTGCCGCCATCGCCCTTGAAATAGGCGGACGCAATGGCCGGTCCGCGGCAGACGAGACGACCAGAGGTCTCGCCATCTCGCGGCAGTTCGTTGCCGTCATCATCAAGAATGCGAAGTTCAACGCCGAATGGTGGGCGGCCCTGCTTGAGCTTGTACTCGATCTGCTGCTCGTGCGGCGCGTCTGCAAGGTGGGCCGGAAGCGCACCAAGCGTGCCAAGCGGAGACAGCTCCGTCATGCCCCAGGCATGGAAGACGTCGACTTCGTACTTCTCTTCGAAGGCCCGCAGAATGCGTTCGGGCACAGCCGAACCACCGATAACGACTTTGCGCAGGTGAGGCAGTTTCAGGTCGTTCTCTTCAAGGTAAGTCAGAAGCATCAGCCAGACAGTCGGTACCGCGGCCGTGATCGTGACTTTCTCCTTGTCCAGCAGTTCGTAGATCGCCTTGCCGGACATGTCGGCACCGGGCATCACCATCTTCGCGCCTGTGGCAGGACATGCAAAGGCAAGGCCCCAGGCATTCGCGTGGAACATCGGAACGACGGGCATGACGACGTCAGCCGCACCCATGCCCAGCGTATCGACGCCCATGGTGATGAAGGTATGCAGAACGTTTGAGCGGTGTGAGTAGAGCACGCCCTTGGGGTTACCGGTTGTCCCAGACGTGTAGCAGAGGCCACAGGCCGTCAGCTCATCGAACTCGCCCCAGGTGGCTTCCTGCGAACGGCCATCGATCCAGAGCTCATACGAAACCGCACCCAGCGAGTTCTCCGGCATGTTTTCCGGATCGGTCAGGATAATGAATTTCTCGATTGTTTCGAAATGCTCTTTCGCCGCCTCAACGATGGGCAGGAAGGTCGTGTCGAACATGAGGATGCGGTCTTCAGCATGGTTCGCAATCCATGCGACCTGCTCC
>JAYZBJ010000147.1:0-3021 GCA_036338795.1 Pseudomonadota bacterium
TCGGATGAGAAATCCATATTGGCTTGCACGGTGCAGGTCCGAAACATCATCTCGCGGCCGAGCCGACCGACCCTGAGCATGTAGTCCCGCATAATCTGATAGCGGCCTTTCGGCATCATCGGCGTCTCGTCCATCGACCATAGAGGAGACGATCCCATGCCGAGAAACCCAATGCCAAGAGGATCAGCGATTTCACGAACTTCGCGAAGATGATCTCCAACTTCATTACAAGTCTGGTGAATATGCTCGAGAGGCGCGCCTGAAAGCTCGAACTGTCCGCCAGGCTCCAGGCTGACGCTTGCCCCGCCCTTCTTGAGACCAATGAGATTGCCACCCTCGACAATCGGCTCCCAGTCAAACCGGTCGCGCAAGCCCACCAGCATCGCGCGAACCGACACATCGCCGTCATAAGGAAGCGGCTTGAGGCCCTCACGGATAAAACCGAACTTCTCATGCTCGGTCCCGATCTTCCAGTCGGACTTGGGCGTACAACCGCCCTCCATCCACTCGACCATCTCGGATTTTGATTCGATACGCGGAGCGGTCTCGTCGATGTCGGATGTCGGCGTCGTCATTGCGTAGGCTGCCCTCTAGCCGTTTGATATTTCTGGCAGATAGGGATCGTTTCGCCAGTCTCCAACAAAGGACTGCCAAAGTGTCAGCGCCGACACAACCGCGGTTTCCGCTCTCAGGATGCGCGGACCTAACGTTACCGGGACGACAAACTCCAGTGACCGCAGGCGTTCGCGCTCGGCTGCGGAAAATCCTCCTTCCGGTCCGATCAAGAGCCCTGCCGAAGCTTCTACCGCCTTGGAAAGCGTATCTGCCATAGGGGCTGCTACCCCAGCCTCATCGCAGTAATAGAGCGGCGTCGACGCATCCAAGTTGTCGAGTGCCGCCCAAAGCGACACGTCATCCTCGACCGTTGGGATATCCATTCGCTCTGTTTGTTCGGCAGCTTCGATCACAACAGTTTGAAGTCGATCGCTTCGAACGCGACTGGCTTGGGTGAACTCCGTCATCACGGGTTGTATTCGGCGCACGCCCAGTTCGCAGGCCTTTTCGACCACAAAATCGGTTCTGGCCTTTTTGAGCGGTGCGAACAGTAAGGTTATGTCAGGCCCCGCAACTTGCTCACGTGTGCGTTCAACGGGCGAAACGGATACCTTTTTCGACGATTCCTGAACAAGTTGTGCCCGCCACTCGCCATCGCGCCCATTGAAGACGCGTATTGCGGCCCCATCCTCAAGACGCATCACGCGTGTCAGGTATTTGCCCTGCTTCTCATCAAGAAGGACGGGCTTGCCAGCTGCAAGTGGTGGGTCGACGAAGATACGTGGGGCGGAACTCATCGCGCCCATATAGTCTTCACTAACGCGAGAGTTAAGCCAGTTTGAAAGGCAAGTTACATGAGCGTCCAATCGGTCAACCCGGCCAATGAAGAGATTATCGAGACATTCACGCCGCACAATGATGCAGACATTGAGCGGACGCTTGCCCGAGCAGAAGAAACGTTCCGTCACTGGCGACTAACGAGCTTCTCGGAGCGAGCCCAACTCATGGAAAACGCGGCCTCGCTTCTGGATGACCGGAAAGATACGCTCGCCCGGCACATGACGCTCGAAATGGGCAAGCCACTTTCACAGGCGATTGGCGAAGTCGAAAAATGTGCTTGGGTCTGCCGGCATTATGCCCAGAATGCAGCGCAGTACCTGGCTGACGAGAAAATCAGCGCCGACGCCTCGTCTTCTTATGTCAGGCATTTGCCGCTCGGACCCATTCTGGCTGTCATGCCGTGGAATTTTCCGCTCTGGCAGGTATTCCGCTTCGCCGCCCCAACGCTGATGGCAGGAAACGTCGCACTGCTAAAGCACGCATCGAACGTATGGCGCTGCGCGATTGATATTGAAGAGATTTTCCGGGACGCCGGTTTTCCTGAAGGGTGCTTCCAGACAATGCTGATCGGATCAGACAAGGTCGAACAGGTATTGTCGGACAGGCGGGTCATGGCAGCCACACTGACAGGGTCCGGACCGGCAGGCAGTGCGGTCGCCGCAACCGCTGGCAAACACATCAAACCGAGCGTGCTCGAACTTGGCGGCACGGACGCCTTCATCGTCATGCCGTCGGCAGACATTGAAGCAGCAGTGAAGACGGCCATCGCCGGGCGAACACAAAACACTGGCCAGTCCTGCATCGCGGCCAAGCGATTTTTTGTTCACGAAGATGTCTACGACACCTTCAAGGGCGGCTTTGTCGAAGGCATGCGCGCGCTCATTCTGGGCGACCCCCTTGATGACAAGACAGATCTTGGTCCCCTTGCCATGAAAGGTATCCGCGACGACCTCGAAAAGCAGACCCGAGCCTCGATTGAAGCAGGCGCGAAAGCTCTTCTGCCGACACCTCAGCTGCCAGAGAAAGGTTGGTGGGCTGCCCCGCAAATTCTTGAAGAGGCGCCTGAAACGGCGCCAGCGTTTCACGACGAAATGTTTGGCCCCGTCGCCTCCCTCTGGAAAATACCGAATCTCGCTACGGGCATCGAGCGAGCAAACCGCAGCGATTTTGGGCTTGGCTCAGCCATCTTCACCCAGGATGAATCAGACATCGACACGGCGGTTTGCGACCTGGAGGCCGGCTCTACATTCGTCAATTCAAAGGTATCCAGTGACCCAAGGCTGCCTTTTGGCGGCGTGAAGCAGTCAGGGTATGGGCGCGAGCTCGCAAGCGATGGCATAAAGGCATTCGTCAATCGCAAGACGGTCTCTATCGCCTGAGCCGTAAAATTCGCTATAGGGGGCGGCATGACAGACACTAGAGACGATTCCCCTGAAACGGAACCGGTCGATGCGGAGTTCGAGGAGAAGGTGCAGGCCCCAGCCGATAGCGCCCTTCCCGACTGGCTCGTATCCTTGCCGGACCGGTTTCGTCCCTATGCCGCCCTTGCTCGACTTGATCGCCCAATTGGTACTTGGCTTGTCCTTCTCCCCACGTTGGCTGCCTTTGCGTACACGCGCATCCCGA
>JAYZBJ010000148.1:0-4247 GCA_036338795.1 Pseudomonadota bacterium
GCAAGCTTGCCGCCGTCCTTGACGTGGACTCGACAGACCATGACGCCTTTGACGAGGTTGATCAGGCCGGCCTTGAGGCGATCTGCAAGATCCTGCTGACGGCTTAGCGACCCGGACCTGGAACCCTCGCGCAGGGCTCACCATACATCGCGCCCTGATCGATGCAGAAGAAGGATGCTGCGCCCAGATCGGCGGGTTTGTCACCGACGTTGTCGCCGACGAATGCCACGATCTCGACCCCCGGATAGCCCTGGGCAGCCAGCATGGCTGGCACGAGGTTGAAGCGCGGCGTCTTGTCCGAAGCGCCGTCAGGGCGGGCGCGGGTCAACAGGACGCGGAAGTCCTCATTTCGTTCGAGGCCAACCGATGCGAGATTTTCCTCGGTCCAGAGCTGCTCTGTATCGCTGCGATTGGTGACGAGGGCGACGTGGCCGCCCAGTTCGTTCACCGTCTGGATGAAGGGTTTCGCGCCGGGCACCAGCGTCGCGGTCTTCTCGGCTGTCCAGTCATGCCAGCTCTCGGACGTGTAGCTAAGGCCCGCACGGTCCAGCCGGACCTGATATTCCACATTGTTGAGAACGGTTTCATCGACATCGAGAACGACAGCCCAGCTTTTCGGAGCGCGGCGTTCCGAGATGGCGGTTACGTGCGCGGTCGCTTCGGCGAAAACCGCCTCGGCTTCTTCGCCCCATCCGGCACCGTTTGCGACCCAGTCGGTCCCCGGCTTGAGCGGCAAAGTGTTTTGCGGGGCTGTTGCACAGGCGGCAATGGCGATGGTTGCGAAAAATGTGGTCAGGGTGGTCCGCATCGAATCTCTCCTCGTGGCGTGCCCGGAATTCCTAGATCGGTTGGCCTGGTTCGGCGAGGGTGCTGTCCCAGCCGATATGATCCATGAAGGAATCCATCTCGGTGGTGAACCAGTGAAGCGTGTCCACGAAGTTTTCTGGGGAGACGCCGTGTTTCATGTTCACATTGAACTCGACGAAGGGGTCGCCATCGGCGTCGAGATAGGCCTTCGAGTAACGCGCCATGTTCCAGTCACCGATCACGTCCGGTAACTGGGCCGTTTCGAAATCAAAGCCGGACGAGAACGTGATGACTTCGCATCCGGTAAAATCAGCTTCGCAGGCCTGAAAGTAGAGCCAGAACTGCGCGCCGCCGGATTCCGACGCGATCTCAACGGCGCCGTTCTTCCGCGTGACAAGTTCGGCCTTGAAGCCCTCCGTGCGCATCAGGTCGGCAATGCTCTCCGGATCAGAAGCATCGAGAAAGCTGGCCGGGGCCTTAGCCTCTTCCGTTGAGGGCTGTTGCGCGCTTGCCGGTGACAGGCAGAGCGAGAGTGCGAAGGCTACGAGCGCGAGCGAGGCGCAATTCAGTCGTATCGTCATGCGATTGATGCTGCCCTGCATGTCCGAAACCGGCAAGCGCTTATCCGGCGTTTGCAAGGTCATAGGTTTCGATCAGGTCCTGATGCTTGAGGCCCGCCTCACGGTGGCGATGCGCCTCCTGATAGCGCGGGTCCCGCATCATGGTCAGCATGTGCTGGCGCGTCGGATACTTCACCACAAGCACCCGGTCCCAGTCTTCGTCTCCGCCGATCAGGAAGCGGTTCACCTTGCCCGCGAACACGATGCTGAGCCCGATGGACGGATCTTTGGCAAGCGCTTCCAGCCCTTTGCCATAGCGACTATAGGCCGCTTCGCCGCTGATCTCTTCGCCGTATTCCGCGTCGCTTTCCTTGTATTGGGCGTGATCATGGAATTTGAGCAGGTTGATCATGAAGATGGGTGTCTTCTGGTCGCCATCCTTGGCGAAGGCGCCCATCTGTTCTGTCGTCGGCTGTAGCGCTGGCATCGGTGTTTCCTCCTGTCTGCGGCCACAGGATTAGCGATGCGGGCGCGTCAGACAACCTCGTCCCAGTCGCGGCTCAGCCGGTTGGCCGCATTGATGATACCGACCATGGAATAAGTCTGCGGGAAGTTGCCCCAAAGCTCGCCATTTGCCGTGTCGATATCCTCTGACAGCAGGCCAAGGCGTGTCCGGTGCGCCAGCACATCCTCGAACATAGCGCGGGCCTCTTCGATCCGCCCGATGCGGGCGAGCGCGTCGATGTGCCAGAAGGTGCAGGCGGTGAAAGCCGTCTTGGGCAGGCCGAAATCGTCTTCCACGCGATAGCGGTAGACGTGATAGCCATCGCGCAGTTCTTCATCAATGCGCTCGACAGTCTTGATGAAGCGCTCATCCCTCGCGTCGATGAAGCCGATCTCCGCCATCAGCAGTACGGATGCGTCGAGCGGGTCTTCACCGAAGGCGCCGGTAAACGCCTGCCGTTTCTCATTCCACGCCTTTTCCAGCACACCTTCGCGGATTTCGTCAGCGCGGCTTATCCAGTAGTCGGCGCGGTCCTCCATACCGAGACAGGTCGCGATACGCGCCAGCCGGTCACAGGCAGCCCAGCACATGATGGCCGAGGATGTGTGCACGTGTGCGAAGCCCCGAAACTCCCAGATGCCGGCATCCGGTGTGTTCCAGACCGCGTAGGCCCGTTCGCCCACACCCTCGAAATGAGCGAACTCGAGCGCGCCGGCCTTGGCGTAAAGTCGATCATCGAAGAAGGCCTGGCTCGCGCCGAGGATAACGTGGCCGTAAACGTCATGCTGGATATGTTCGGCCGCCTGGTTGCCGAAGCGGACAGGGCCCATCCCGCGATAGCCAGGCAGGGCGTTTGCGAATGTTTCTGTCAGGTCATGCTCCAGTGCGATCCCGTAGACCGGCTGGATGTGACCGCCCTGCGTATGCGCGACCGTATTGCGCAAATAGGCGAGGTAATGCTCCAGCGTTCCAACTGCAGAGAGCCTGTTCAACGCCGTGACGGTGAAATAGGCGTCGCGCAGCCAGCAATAGCGATAGTCCCAGTTTCGTTCGGAGTCGGAATGTTCGGGGATGCTGGTCGTCAGTGCGGCCACGATGCCGCCTGTCTCTTCATACACGCACAGCTTCAGCGTGATTGCCGCCCGGATTACGGCGTCTTGCCAGTCTGGCGGCGTGGCGAGGCGGCGCGACCATGACATCCAGTGATCTGCGGTGCGTTCCAGCCATTCCAGCGAGACGACGCCCACCCGGTCAGACAGGCTCTCGTCGGGGCCGAGCAGGAAGCTCACTTCCCGGTCCAGCACAAAATCTCGGCCATCCATGACATAGGAGACAGGCGCGTCGGTGGTGACGCGGAAACCGGCTTGCTCGTCGAGAAAGCTGATATGGCTCACGCCCCGGCGTGTCACCATGTTGTATTCCCCGCGCTGGCTCTGCGCGAACAGCTCAACCCGGATGCGCGGCATCCCCTTCAAGGGGGTGATCCGCCGGACCATGGATGCCGGGCGGAACATGCGCCCCCGGTCCATGAAACGGGGACAGAAATCGGTGATCTTGATCGCTGAGCCGTCATCGGCCTCAAGGATGGTTTCGATCACAGCGGTGTTGCGCTGATAGGTCTGCGTGCTCTTGCAGTGGCCCTGAAGTGAGATCGCAAACTGGCCGCGCCCACCCAGCAGCCTGTTGAAAACCGGCTCGCCATCGATGCGCGGCAGGCACATCCAGACCACGTTTGCGTCTTCATCGATCAGGCCAGCTACGGTGCCGTTGCCGATGATGCCAAGTTCGAGATTGCTCATCGTTTCCCCTGTGCGGTCAGCCATTCTGTCAGGTGCTGCGGTGTATCGACCCGGAAGCCGGCGGCCGTCTTGCCGCTGCCAACCTTGATCGACTGTCCGCCGAGTCGGTTGACGACCTCAAACGCGTCCTCGTCGGTCGTGTCGTCTCCGATCATGATCGCATGTCGCCCAAGAAACGGGTCGTGAGACATCATCAGTTCGACGGCCTTGCCCTTATTGGCGTGAGTGGGCTTTGCCTCAATGACCATTTTGCCAGCCTGTACCTTGTAGTCAGCATTGTTTGCCAGCGTGTCCGTCAGGCGGGCAAGCAGGCTGGGGCCAAGGTCAGGTGCCTGCCGATAGTGGATCGCGATTACCGGCCCTTTATGCTCGGCGCGTACGCCGTCCAATCCCTGGATTATCATGTCGATCGCATTGCAGATTTCTCGAGGCGCCCCTGCAGGTTTTTCGGCGGGCGCTTCGTCTGGCGCGCAAATCTCAAGGCCGTGCCCGCCGGCGCGCCAATAGGCGAGGGGTACGCGCGATGACAGGTCCCGAATATCCCGGCCGCTGATGATTGCGATTGCCGGGCCGACG
>JAYZBJ010000149.1:0-3410 GCA_036338795.1 Pseudomonadota bacterium
GAAGCAGCTCTTTCTGGCGGGCTGACAGGTTGCGCGGCGTCTCAACAATCATTTCGACGTAAAGATCACCGGCCTGCCCAGAGCCACGCAAGCTCGGCATACCCTTGCTACGCAGGCGCAATTTGCGCCCCGTCTGGGCACCTTCCGGCACCGTGACGCGGGCGCGGCCGCCATCTATGGTCGGGATTTCGATTTCGCCGCCAAGCGCCGCTGTCACCATCGGGACCGGGGCCGGACAATAAAGGTTAGGTCCGTCGCGCTCGAAGATGTCGTGTTCGGCTACGTCGACGAAGATGTAGAGGTCACCCTTCGGGCCGCCCCGTGCACCGGGCTCGCCCTCACCAGACAGCCGGATACGCATACCGCTTTCTACGCCTGCCGGGATTTTCACCTGCAGGCGGCGCTCTTCGCGCACCTGGCCTGCGCCATGGCAGACCTTGCAGGGATTGGAAATAACCTTGCCGCGGCCAGAACAGCGCGCACAGGTCCGTTCCATTGTGAAGAAACCCTGCGTCGCACGCACACGGCCTGCCCCGGAACAGGTCGGACAGGTTTCCGGGCTGGTGCCAGGTTCCGCCCCTGACCCTTCGCACGCGTCACAATCGACAGCCGCCGGAAGGGAAATCTCGGTATCCTTGCCCGTGAAAGCTTCTTCGAGGCTGATTTCCAGATCGTAGCGAAGGTCATTGCCGCGCGTCGGGCCATTGCGGCGACGTCCACCTGCAAATCCACCACCGCCGCCAAAGACCTGGCTGAAGATGTTCTCGAAAATGTCGCCCGGATCCATGTTTCCGAACGGATTGCCGCCGGCTCCGCCACCACCGTTTTCAAAGGCGGCATGACCAAACCGGTCATAAGCGGCTTTCTTTTCCGGATCGGACAGCACTGCATACGCCTCGCCAACTTCCTTGAACTTGGCTTCAGCTTCATCGTCACCCGGATTCTGGTCCGGGTGGAATTTCAGTGCGAGCTTCCGATAGGCGCTCTTGAGTGTCTTTGCATCGGCATCCTTCGCGACGCCGAGAATCTCATAGTAATCCCGTTTGCTCATGGCAGTGGTGTGGTTCCGCTGTTTGGCAGGTCAGATGCGAAGTTGGGATGCGCCGCCCCCGGTTGCAAGGGCGGCGCTACAGGCAGTCTACAGACTAGCCGGCTTTTGCTGCCGGAGCATTGCCGAGGATCATGTCAGCAACTTCCTTCGGCACAATTAGCCACGTCTCCGAAAGGGTCTGATCCCAATTCTCCAGAAGCTTGGCCGCCCGCTTGGATCCGGTGCGCTCTTCGTGCATCTCCAGCATCAGCCGGAAGCGGCCAATATGCTCTTCCGGCATGTCTGAAAGCGTATACCAGTCGATGGAATCCGGGTTGGCCACACGTTCGAAGCGGCGGTCCGGGTCCCAGACCCAGGCAACACCGCCCGTCATGCCAGCACCGAAATTGTCGCCGACCGGACCGATGATCGCAACGCGGCCACCCGTCATATACTCACAGCCATTGGCGCCGCAGCCTTCGACCACCGCTTCTGCACCGGAGTTGCGGACACCGAAACGCACGCCAGCCTGGCCAGCCGCGTATAGCCGACCGGAAGTCGCGCCATAGAGGCAGGTGTTGCCGATGATCGTGTTCTCCGACGCTTCAAGCTGTGACCGGCGGCGCGGACGAAGCTGGATCGTCGCGCCCGAAAGGCCCTTGCCCACATAGTCATTGGCATCGCCATAGACGTCGAGCAGCAGCCCCTGAACAGAGAAAGCACCAAGCGACTGGCCCGCGCTGCCCGTGAGGCGGACACGAAGCCGGCCTTCCGGCAGGGCTTTCTCGCCGAATTTGCGCACGATGGCCGAGCTCGACCGGGCCCCGATGGAGCGCTGGACGTTCTGGACGTCGTATTCCAACTGCATTTTTTCGCCGCGCGTGAAGAAAGGCTCGCCATCGCGCAGGATCTGCGCATCAAGCGTGTCCCACACTTCGGTGCGGTGCGATGGACGGTACACGACAGGCGTGGCCGTCTCGACCTTGACCAGAAGCGGGTTGAGATCGAGGTCATCAAGATGCGAGGCACCCCGGCTGACCTGGCTAAGCAGATCCGTCCGGCCGAGGGCTTCATCAAGCGATGACAGTCCGAGGCTCGCAAGAATGCGGCGAACGTCTTCCGCGAGGAAGGACATCAGGTTGACGACCTTTTCCGGCGACCCCGTGAATTTCTTGCGCAACGCCTCGTCCTGAACACAGACGCCGACCGGGCACGTGTTCGAGTGGCACTGACGCACCATGATGCATCCCATCGCCACGAGTGATGCTGTGCCAATGCCGTATTCTTCAGCACCGAGCATCGCAGCGATGACAATGTCGCGGCCCGTGCGAAGCCCACCATCGGTACGCAGCGTGACCTTGTCGCGCAGGTTGTTCAACGACAAGACCTGGTGCGCTTCGGCCAGCCCCATCTCCCAGGGGAGGCCGGCATACTTGATCGAGGTCTGCGGGCTGGCACCCGTACCGCCGACACCGCCGGCAATGAGGATCACATCGGCTTTTGCTTTAGCAACGCCTGCAGCCACGGTGCCGACACCCGATTGCGCGACAAGTTTCACGCAGACCCGGCAGTCGGGATTGATCTGTTTGAGGTCGTAGATGAGCTGGGCAAGGTCCTCGATGGAATAGATGTCGTGGTGCGGCGGAGGCGAAATCAACGTCACGCCCGGCGTAGCATGGCGGTTCTTGGCGATCAGTTCCGTCACCTTGAAGCCCGGCAGCTGGCCGCCCTCACCCGGCTTGGCGCCTTGCGCGATCTTGATCTCGATCTCGCGGCATTCATTGAGGTATTCCGCCGTGACACCGAAACGGCCTGACGCCACCTGCTTGACCGCAGAGTTCATGTTGTCGCCGTTCGGAAGCGGGCGATAACGCTCTCGGATTTCGCCGCCTTCGCCGGACACCGACTTAGCGCCGATACGGTTCATCGCAACGTTGAGCGTGCCGTGCGCCTCCGGCGATAGCGCACCTAGCGACATGCCCGGCGTTACGAACCGCTTGCGGATTTCGTTGACGGACTGGACCTGCTCCAGCGGGATGGAGACTTGCTGGTCTGTCTTGAAGTCGATCAGGTCACGCAGCTGGATCGGATCACGGCTGCTGAGCGCGTCCACATATCTCTCGTACAGCGTGTACTCACCGCGATCACAGGCCGCCTGAAGCATGTGGATCAGGTTCCCGTCGAGCGCGTGCGGTTCTCCAGACGCGCGCAGACGGTAGAAGCCGCCTACCGGCAGCGAGATGACGTCTTCATCAAACGCCTTTTCGTGGCGCTCGACGGCATTGTCCTCAAGACCGGCGAGGCCGATGCCGGAAATCCGGCTAGTCATGCCAGGGAAATAGTCCGCCACGAGTGCACGGGAGAGGCCGAGAGCCTCAAA
>JAYZBJ010000150.1:0-6517 GCA_036338795.1 Pseudomonadota bacterium
GTCCGCGTACTGGACTTTCTTCGGGTCAGCCATGTGTGTGTCTCCTGTTCCCGTTGGCTTTCGATTGTGCGCCTCTTTCTGCGCGTTTGGCGGTGGCTTGCCAAGAGTTGACGTTGCAGGAACCGTTCAGGCGAGCCGGGAAAGGCCAAACCATAGAGCGCGGATCGCCTGCGCAGCAGCTAGAGCGCTTTCTTCTGAGGCGGCGTGGCCATCAATCGCAGCGCGGTCATAGGCGCCCGTCATCAAGCTGGTGAGGGCGGCTGCGTTGATATCCCGAGGGAGCCTGCCAGCTTCTTGTGCATGTAAGATACCGGCCGTCAGTTCGCTGGAAGTTGTGGCTGCATCGATTTCATTGATGCGCTGAGGGCCGAGAACGGCAGGGCCGTCAATCAGGATGATCTGTCGGGCCGTTGGCGAGGTCATCGCTCTCAGGAAGGCATCGCCTCCCTCTACCAATTGCTCGAGTGGATCGCTGGCCTCGCTGCCGGACTGGTCGATCAGTTGCGCAATCCGCGTCAGCTCGGTTTCGACGGCGGCTTCGAGAATTGCGGCCTTGCTGGCGAAATGATGATAGATCGCGCCGCGCGAGACACCCGCCTCGTCTGCAAGCATCGGCGTCGATACCGCCGCAAATCCATGCTTACCAAAAAGCCGGACAGCTGCATCCACGATATCGCCGCGTGTCTTCTCGGTGCGGTCCGCATTTTTCGCCATCGGCTTGCCCTTGCGCCCAATTTCAAATATAGAAACAAACAGTCTGTTTGTTTTATGCGAAAGGGCAATGACATGCAAGCTGAGGGTGGGTGCCTTTGTGGCAATGTGAGATTCAAGGTCGATGGAGCGCTTCACTTCTCGGCGCTATGTCATTGTCCTTCCTGTAGAAAATCGGCTGGAGCGCCGTTGGTCGGCTGGGCCATGTTCGAGCAGGGGGCGCTGACGGTCGATCGCTCAAGGTTGACCGTTCATGCGTCTTCAGAAGGCGTTGAGCGATCGTTTTGCGGGCGATGCGGCACCACACTCTTCTTTGAAGCCGACTATCTGCCTGGCCTCATCGACATCACGACTGAAAGCTTCGACGCCCCGCAAGACCTTTGCCCGACGGATCAGATCTGGACGCAGCACGAAACCGGATGCGTCAAGGCAATGGGCACCATGCGCCGGCATGATGCCCTCCCGCCTCAGGCGTGATTTTGGATCGTTAGTCCAGGCTTCGTCGCTAGACGATCGTCGAGCCTTCCTTGCCCCAGTAGCGGTCGCGGACAAGACGCTTGTAGAGCTTGCCGGTGGGGTGTCGTGGCAGGGCAGGATCGAAGTCGACCGATTTCGGGCATTTAATCTTCGCCAGCTGCGACCGGCAGAACTCAAGCAGTTCTTCTTCAAGCTCCGGGCTCGGCTCCACACCTTCCTGGGGCTGGACGACAGCTTTCACTTCTTCGCCGAATTCCTCGTTCGGAATGCCGATCACTGCCACATCCGCGACTTTGGGGTGCGTGATCAGGACGTTCTCGGCTTCCTGCGGATAGATGTTTACGCCGCCAGAAATGATCATGAACGCCTTGCGGTCAGTCAGGTAAAGGAAACCATCCTCATCGAGGCGGCCGACATCGCCAAGTGTCGACCAGTCGGAATGCTTCGGGTTGAGCGCGCCCTTCGTCTTCTCCGGGTCGTTATGATAGTTCGGTGGCGTCGTGCCGCTGTAATAGATCGTGCCCGCTTCTCCGACTGGAAGCTCGTTGCCTTCCTCGTCGCAAATATGAAGCTCACCAAGTACGGGTTTGCCGACCGAGCCCTTGTGGTTCATCCAGTCGTTGGAATTGATCCACGTCATGCCGTTGCCTTCCGAGCCGGCATAATATTCTTCAATGACCGGGCCCCACCACTCGATCATCTGCTGCTTGACCGGGATCGGGCATGGTGCAGCCGCGTGAATGGCAGCGCGCAGCGTAGAAACATCATGTCTGCTGCGGACTTCTTCTGGCAGTTTCAGCATTTTCACGAACATGGTCGGCACCAGCTGCGTGTGCGTGACCTTGTACTTCTCGACCAGTTCCAGGAATTTCTCCGGGTCGAACTTTTCCATGATGATCAGCGTCGCGCCAAAGCGCGTGAACGTCATGCACCAGCGCAGCGGCGCTGCATGGTAGAGCGGCGCTGGCGACAGGTAGACCATATCGTCGCCCTGCGCCTTGGCCAGAAGTTGTGCGAGGCCCATGAGCGCGCTCGGCTCGTCAATTTTCATCCCGAGTTCAAGCTGGGGACGAATGCCTTTCGGACGGCCGGTCGTGCCCGAGGAGTACAGCATGTCCGTGCCGGCCATTTCGTCAGCAATCGGTGTGGCGGGCTTGTCGGCCTGAAGCGTTTCCAGGCGCTCATACCCGTTGATGTCTCCATCAACGGACCAATAGGCATCAAGGTTCGTAATCGCCTTCACCGCGCTGGAAACCGCGCCGAGACCTGCTGAGGCAATGAGGATCCGCGAGCCGGAGTCTTCGACGATGTACTGGACCTCCGGCGCCGTCAGCCGGGAGGAGATGCAGACATAATAGAGACCGGATCGCTGGGCGGCCCAGGCGAGTTCGAAGTAGCGTGCGTTGTTCTCGGCGAAGATGGCAATCGTGTCGCCCGGCTTGATCCCGTTGTCCCGGAACAGATGAGCGATCTGGTTTGATCGTTCTTCCAACTGGCCAAAGGTCACGACCTCCCCGGAATTGCCCATGATATAGGCAGGGGTGTCAGGCTTGGTTTTCGCGTAATGACTGGGATGCATCTTCGACTGGTCTCCTCCGGCCAGAGCGCACATTCGCGGCGCGCTTCAGGTTTCTCTTTCCGGCGAGACTTTTAGCAAGACCGCGATTAGCGTCCATGCCCGACGCAGGGGAAGGCGCTGGGCCTCAGGCGCGTCCACCCGTGATGGCCCTGATCGTGCCAGCACGGCCGGGTCTTGGGCGCATCTTTTGCGGCAGGTTTATGTCCAGTCCGTATACAGAAAAGGTGCTTGCGATATCGCTGGCGAGACCGGAGATGGCCTCGCCGGGAGAGCGAGCTGTCAGCCAGGTGAGATGGGCATCGCGCAAGGCATCATCCTGCATCTGGCAGGCGGAAAATACCGTTAGCAAGGACAGCTCATCGCGTGTGACGCGGGCGCAGCCCGGCATGGCGAGGCTGACTTTGCGCCTGCCGTCATGACCAATAAAACGCGCCAGCGCGAGCATCTGACCAAGCAGCGGGGCGCCATCCTTCCCGAAGGCGTGCTGGAACCCCCGGACAATTGTGCAGCAACCGGCGCCGCCCATGGCGCAAGCGCGAAACCCCCATATGGCCAGCCCCGACCCTCTGCCGAGCTCTGGCAGGTAAGTGTCTTGAATGAAGCTGCTTGATTGCATGACCGGGGGCTCCTTCGGTGGTGGAAGAGTTGAATGGCTAAGGATGCTGCGACGCCTCTCGGTCAGGCTCATCTGGGAGGAAGACGCGCTGCCAGAAGACCGTGCCAGAGCGACTTGGCTGAGACGCCGCAGCAAACTTCAGGACATGGCGGAGTGGGTTAACTCGCGGACATTGGACTCCAGCCAGGCGAGATGTCGGGCAATCGCGTCCGCGAGTCCGGAATCGGTGGATTCCCGATTACTCATCGCGTCATACCAGTCTCGCATCATCGAGACCTGTTCGAGGAGCCAGGCTTCGTCGTGGTTGAGCGGCGCTGCGGTCATTTGCAACCTCCAAATCGTCCTTGAACGCCACTATATGAAAATGAGAATGAATTGCAACAAGAAAAGTTGAAGCGCATCCGTGAATCTTTTTCCAGGCGCGGAAAGGGTCTGCTCCACCACGGACCGCAAGCGGCCCGGCGTCACATTTGCCGCAGCTGTCTTGTGTTGTAATTGCGGGCTTACTCGGCAGCGATCTGATGCGCTTCGAGACGCGCGTCCGCAGGTGCGCTCACTGCGCTTTCCGACTCCTCGAAACTGTCGAAAAGCCAATTGCGGCGGATGTCTTCGCTGCGCTGATGGTGACCTTCGGGACACCAGCCGGGAGGATTGAGCGCCCGCTTGACCCATCTGGTTGGCCGCAAACCGTCGCGCCAGAAGTCGGCAAACAAGCCAAGGCAACCATGATACGCAACGACAAACGGGTTGTGAGATTCCAGTGGCACCACGATGCCATACATCGTCTCGATCTCGTCATCCTCGGGCGTGAAGGTTTTGAAGAGGCGGTCCCAGATGATCAGAGTGCCGCCGAAGTTGCGGTCCAGGTAATTCGGGTTGGTGGCGTGGTGCACGCGGTGATGGGAGGGCGTGACAAATATCGCTTCGACCCAGCCGGGCAACCTGCCGATCGCTTCGGTGTGAATCCAGAGTTGGTAGGCCAGATGCACGGTTGAACAGCCAAGAACGATTGATACCGGGAAGCCAGCAAGGATCATTGGCATGCCCGTGAACAGCAATCCGGTGAGCGGCCCGGTCCATGGCTGCCTGAGCGCCGTCGTCAGATTGTCATGGCCTGACGAGTGATGCGTGACATGTTCCGCCCAGAACCAGCGCATCCTGTGTCCCGCTCGGTGTTTCCAGTAATAGAGGAAGTCATGCAGGATGTAGCCGGTGATCACCGTCGTCAGGCTCACACCAAGATTGAAGGAGTGTGCCTTGGTCGCGAGGGCCAGCCCGCCAAGTGAGAGGAAGGCAAGTGCGGCGTTCAGGCAAACATTGCCAGCGCCCATGACAAGGGAGGTCAGCGCATCCCTTGCGCAATAGCGTCCAGCGGCACGGCCCGTGTGCACGGCCCACCATTCGACGGCGATTGCAGCGAGAACGACCGGGGTTGCGATCAGTCCCAGGACGGGCAGGTCTGGCATGCGCTTTTACCTCTCGCCGGGGTGACTTCGGGGCTAGGTAAAACGGAAGCGGAGCGCAGTCTCAAGGGCAGTTGGCTGCGACAGACTGTCGGGCCAGTCTGTTGCATTTATTACAGGCAGGACAGGTCGCGTCGCGGGCGCAGCTCAAAGCTTTGGCAGACCTGGCGTACCTGCGTCTTCAGGATGGTCGGCAATCCAGGCAGCCTTCAGCTCGGCGGATCTTGTGTGCCGGCCATCGGGGCTCCAGCCCGGGCCGTTGATGGCGCGCCGAAACCAGCGGTCAGGCCGCAAACCGTCGCGCCAGCAATCGCGCGCAAGCCCGCCGGCCTCATGAAAGGCGACGGCAACAGGATTGTGGGTGGCAAGTGGCTTAACGATGCCGAAGCGCGGACGATCCTGATCAAGCTCCGGCACGAAGGTGCCGAACATCTTGTCCCATATGATGAAGACGCCAGCGTAATTTGAGTCGAGGTAACGCGGATTGGTCGCGTGGTGGACCCGGTGATGGCTTGGCGTGTTCATCACCGCCTCAAACCAGCCCGGCATCCGGTTGATCGACTCGGTGTGGATCCAGAACTGGTAGACGAGGTTCAACCCACCCACGAAGAAGATGAAAAGCGGGTGGAAGCCAATCAGGACGAGGGGGAGGCCAAGCCAGATCAGCCCTGTGAATGGCCCGAACCATGGCTGGCGAAGCGCAGTCGTCAGGTTATAGTGCTGGGAGGAGTGGTGCGTCACATGCTCCATCCAGAACCAGCGCATGCGATGAGCCAGCCTGTGTTTCCAGTAATAGACGAAGTCATAGGCGACAAACAGAATCAGGCCGCTCCACCAGGTCACGGGTATCTCGACCAGCCGCCACGGCCAGACGAGCATCATCATCCACAACGCGACCGCTGCCGTCAGTGTATTCACGACCAGATTGCCGAGACCCATTGAAAGCGACGTAATCGCATCGCGGGTTTCATACCTGCCGCCCGCGCGGCCGGTCTTTACCGCCCACCATTCCCAGATGACGGCGAGCACGAAAGCCGGTGCGGCGACGGTGGTTGGAGAAAAGAAGTCCATACTTGCAAAACTGACACGTGCGTCAGTGTTTTTGAAGATGGAAAAAGCGTTTCGCATTCCCGCTTGACGGACGCGGGGGAAGCCCGACTCTCTGGCCACATCAGTTAGTGAGAAACCAGAAGGGAGAGCCGCTCATGAGCGCGACCGTCATCAAGGAATTCGAGCAGATCAAGCTGGAGAAAGAGGATGGTATCGCCATTCTCACCCTCTACCGGCCTGAGAAAA
Source organism: Pseudomonadota bacterium (assembly GCA_036338795.1). Lineage (GTDB taxonomy): Bacteria > Pseudomonadota > Alphaproteobacteria > Caulobacterales > Hyphomonadaceae > Henriciella. The sequence continues at coordinate 6,143 of JAYZBJ010000150.1, forward strand.
TGAACGCCTTCACCGGCAAGATGATGCAGGAAATGATCGCGGCGTTCGACGAAACCGACAAGGATGACGACGTGAAGGTCGTCATCGTGACCGGCGACGGTGAACGGGCTTTCTGCGCGGGTGCGGATCTTTCCGAAGGCGCAAAGACGTTTGACTACGATGCCCGCGCCGAATCTGGCGAAGCTGGCCGTTCCAACAAGGAAGACATCCAGCGCGATGGCGGCGGACGCGTGACTCTGCGCATCTTCGAAAGCCTGAAGCCGGTCATCGGCGCGATCAACGGCGCGGCCGTCGGCATTGGTGTGACGATGCAGCTGCCAATGGATATCCGCATCGCATCCGACAATGCGCGCTTCGGCTTCGTGTTCAACAGCC
>JAYZBJ010000151.1:0-5303 GCA_036338795.1 Pseudomonadota bacterium
GAAGAGCGGGAAAGTCACGTCGTGCCGCATGAGCTCAAATCGCGGATTGCTCATCAGATGGGCCACGTTGGAGCGCGTACCCGTAAAGAAGTTATCGACGCAGAGAACCTCAGCGCCCTGGTCAAGCAGGCGTTCGCAAAGGAACGAGCCGATAAAGCCGGCGCCGCCGGTTACCAGAATTCGGGGAGCAAGATGCATGACTTATCAGTTCTCCAGCGGCTCGAACGCACCGAACATGTCCGTGCCTTCGAATGAAACAGATCCGCAGTCCTGATAATCTTCGTCGCTCTCAGCCGATATGCGGCATCGCAGTTCCTGAACACTGAGGGTAATCTGATCGCACGTCTGGTCGGCTGAGAGTCTGAGCGACGATGAATTCGTGAGCCGGTCAGCAAAGAGGAAGTCTCGAACCGCCGCATCCGCACCGGTGTAGCGCCCATCATTGGTCATCGCCCCAAAACTGACTCTCGGCGCGGCGAAGTCGCGCGGGGCAATAAGAACTAACGCGGCTTCACAGCCCTCGGTGCCTGCCTCTGGCGACGAGGCGAACCGCAGCGTCAGTTGTTCAGGTGCCGGTGCGGCGCAGGCTTCTGCGATTTCCACCTCGTGCAACGCTGACAAAGGTTCTTGCGGGGCCCGCTGGCAGGATTGCTCAGCCGTTTCATCGGTGCTGCACGCGGCAAGACTGGCTGCGCTCAAAAGCAAGGTGCAGATTTTCAGGTTCATGTCTGAAGGGGTGCGACGTTTACCTTGTATCGTCAAGCCACGCCGGCCCGGCGCCTAGATTTCCTGATTGTAAGCGCCGACCTCGGGGTGTTTTCCGAGACGTGGCTTAACCTCTTTGTGAAACAGGTCTTTCATGTCCTCGGTCGATTTGAGGCTTTCGACCACCACGACGAGTTCAGGCTTGTTCGAAGAGGCGCGAACCAGAACCCAGGATCCATCCTCAAGGGTTACGCGAGCACCGTTCACGGTGTTCACATCGACGATCTTGCGGCCAAGAATCTCGCCCCCGGCCATGTCCTTGTACTCGGCAACCATCTTGTCGACGACACCATATTTGAGTTCATCATCGCAGTGCGGAGACATGGTCAGTGACGTGTATGCTGTACCGAGCTCCCCCTTCAGATCTGCCATTGTCTTATCCGGGTTACGATCCAGCATTTGCAGGATTGCGCCAGCGGCCACGAGACCGTCATCATAACCAAGGCCAATTGGGGGGCGGAAGAAGAAGTGGCCGGACTTCTCGAAGCCGGCGAGCGCACCCAGATCTGTCGTACGTCGTTTGATGTACGAATGGCCGGTCTTGTAATAATCGACGGAAGATCCGTTCTCTTTCAGAACTGGATCAGTCTTGTAGAGGCCGGTGGATTTCACGTCGACGACGAAATTTGCGCCCGGATGTACGCGGGAAAGGTCGCGCGCCAGCATCAGGCCAATCTTGTCGGCAAAGATTTCCTCGCCTGTATTATCGACGACGCCGCAACGGTCGCCATCGCCATCAAAGCCGAGCGCAACGTCTGCACCGTGCTCCTTCACAGCCTCTGCCATGGCGTGAAGCATTTCACTGTCTTCGGGGTTCGGATTGTATTTCGGGAAAGTGTTGTCGAGATTGCAGTCCATCTCGATGACTTCTGCGCCCATTGCGCGCAAAGCGTCGGGCGCGAATGCGCCTGCAGTACCGTTTCCGCAAGCGGCAATCACTTTGATCTTGCGCTTGAGACTGATGCCCTCGGCGACAGATGCGATGTATTTCTCGCGAATTCCATCGACCCGGAATGATCCACCGCGCGCATGTGGATGGAAATCCCCGCTCAGCACGATCTCCTTGAGGCGGCCCATTTCATCCGGCCCGAACGTCAGCGGTTTGTTCGCCCCCCTTTTCACGCCGGTCCAGCCGTTTTCGTTGTGACTTGCCGTCACCATGGCGCAGCAGGCCGCATCGAGTTCGAACTGCGACCAGTACACCATCGGCGAAAGTGCGAGACCGATATCGAGAACGTCGCATCCCCCAGCGACAAGGCCGAGCTTCAGGGCGTTCTTGATAGGCAGCGAGATTGAGCGAAAATCGTGCCCGGTCACCACTTTCGGCTCTACGCCGAGTTCGTGAAATAGCGTTGCCATCCCAAGGCCGAGGGCCTCTGCGCCAAGAAGATTAAGCTCCGGCGCTTTGGAGTGTCCCGGAATACCGAACCACCAACGAGCGTCGTATTCGCGGAAACCAGTTGGCTTCACGAGGGGCAGGGTTTCGAACTCAATTGAATTCGGGGCGATATCGGCGCGCGGTTTCGGCATCATGGGCGGCGTCCTCCAGTTTCCAGCAACGCTGGCTTGGCACAGAAGCGTGAAGAATTTCCAGCCCTGTAGCCTCTTATTTGGGACATTTCGAGTGGCGCCATGCGACCAGCAGCTGAGCGCTGACATTTTCGTGGAAAGAAAATTTGCGCCGAAGATTGCCGTGCTGGACGAGCGGCCTAGGTCGCTGCGCGGGCGGGGAAGAAATCCTTTCCGACGTAAACAGGAGACAACAGCATGGCTTTCAATCGGTTTCTCGCAGCGGCCGCGTTGGCGGCATCCATAGGCTCGGCAGCACATGCCGATGGTTGGTACATTGGCGGTTCGATCGGTCTGAACAACCAGTCCGAGTCCGACAATTCCGGCAGGACTGGCGCTTTCACAACCGGCAATCTTGGAGATGGCACCACGCTCGACGTTGCTGACGGCACGCCATATGGCTGGAACACGGAATTCGATGACGGCGAGGCTTATTCCGTGGAAGCGGGCCTGCGGTACGATACGGGCTGGCGGTCAGGCATAGAACTGTCATGGACCAATGCCGACGTGGATACGCACACCGGCGTGACGCTTGGCGGCGGCAGCATCGACGGACTGGATGCAGCATCCATCGCCGGATCACCTGATGCTCTCGGCGTAACGGTGGGCGATGTCGTTGCCGATGGTCGCGGTGACATCAGCAGCACGTCAGTCTTCGTAAACGCATATTACGACTTCAATCGCGGCGGCGCGATCGAGCCCTACCTGGGTGTCGGTATCGGGTATTCCGATGTTGAGGTGACCTATCAGCCGTCTGGCATCAACGTGATCAACGACAGCGAGAGCAAGTTTGCTTACCAAGCCAAGGCCGGTGCAACCTACGCACTGAACCCGCAGTGGGGCATCTACGCAGAGTACGCATACCGTGCGACCGAGGACATCGAACTGGAAAATCAGCTGTTCCCGGGCACGCTCGAAATCGAAAACCAGCAACACCTGGTGTCGGTCGGCGTACGCTACCGTTTCGATAGCTTCGGCTACTAGGCTTTCGATCTGAGAAAGTTGGCCATCCACTGGCCGACGAGGGAATTGTCGACGGGCGTGCTGAGGCTATCACACGCTTCGTCGACTCTTTCCGGGCCAAAGGCGGTTCCGCGCCGCACATTGTAGAGCGCGCAGCAGAAGCCTGACGAGAATTCCGGATGGCCCTGAAAGCTGATTGCGGGCACGTGTCCATAGTCGAGGGCGGCGAACGGTGTGAAGTCAGAACGCGCGACAACGCGTGCGCCTTCCGGCAGGCTGAGCACCTGATCCTGATGGCTAACCCCTAGAGAAAACGTAGCGCCTTCGAGGCCCGTCATCCATGGTGGACGGTGGTCGACATCGTATACATGACGTCCAATGCCCCAGCCTTTATCGGACTTCTCGACTCGTGCGCCGAGCGCGGCCGCGATCGCCTGATGCCCGAAGCAGACGCCGATCTGTGGGATGCCTGCGCTGGCCGCGTCCCTGATGAAGTCAAATAGCGGCGCTAACCAGTCATGTTCCTCATACACGCCTGCGGCCGAACCCGTCACTAGCACGGCGTCGACTGTTTCAATTGCAGGGAACGACTCCCCTTCGCTCACCGCCACGTTTTCGAATGTAAGCTCGGGATAATGGGGTCGTATCAGCTCCGCGAACATGGCGGGATAGCGTGGCCAGTCGTCGCGAATGCCTTGCGGTGGCAGGCCGGTCTCCAGAATGGTCAACTTCATGCGTGTCGGTTAGCCGAAAATCGGGCACCACTGAAGGATTAAGTCCATTCCAACTGTAGTCAGGGCGCATTCGCCCGCGACCGACCTTCGCTGGAAGCCAGCTCGCGGCCGATCCAGGCATGAATACGGGTCTGTAGCGCATCCAGTGGCATAGAGCCCGCACCGAGCACTTCATCATGAAACGCCCTGATATCGAACTGCTGACCGAGCGCGTCTTCGGCCTGTTTGCGAAGCCGCAGGATCTTGAGTTCGCCGACCTTGTAGGCTGTGGCCTGACCGGGCCAGCCTATATAGCGCGTGACCTCAGTCTTGATGTTGAGCGGAGCGAGCGCCGAATTCTGCTGGAAACACTCTTCAGCCTGCTCGCGCGACCAGCCGTACCAGTGAAGCCCGGTATCTGCCACGAGCCTGCAGGCGCGCCACATTTCGTAAGAAAGCGCGCCGAACCTCTCATAAGGCGTTTCATAGATGCCGGCCTCGCCGGCCAGCCGTTCAGCGTAGAGGCCCCAGCCTTCGCCAAAAGCGGTCGCATAAAAGCTGCGGCGAAAGCGCGGAACATCCTGTAGCTCTTGGGCGAGCGCGATCTGGAGATGGTGACCGGGCACCGCCTCATGCGCAGAAAGAGCCGGAAGTTCGTAGAGCGGCCTCTGGTCAAGGGCGTAGGTGTTTACCAGATAGGTTCCCGAAACGCCCTTTTCTGGGTCACCGCCGGAGTATCGCCCGGTAGTGTATCCGGGCGCTATGGATGCCGGAACCGGCTCCACCCCGTAAGTCAGCCGCGGCAGCGTACCGAAATACCTTGGCAGGATCGCGTCGAGCCGTTTGGCGATCAGCGCCGCCTTCTCCATCAGCTCCTGCGGACATTGTGCGTAGAATTGGGGATCAGTTCGCAGGAAAGTCAGGAATTCTGCGAATGTCCCTTCATAACCAACTTCGTCGATTATGATCTCCATCTCGGCACGGATGCGGGTCACTTCTTCCTTGCCGAGCGCGTGAATTTCTTCCGGCGTGTAGCCAGCGCCTGCCGTGTGGTTGCTGATCGCCTTGCGATAATAGTCTTTCCCGTAAGGAATGGATCCAATACCCGGACTTTCGCGCGTATTGGGCGCATAGTCCTGCTCAAGAAACTCCAGTAGCGAGGCGTAAGCGTCTACCGCACGGCCAACTGCGAGGGTTGCATCGGCCAGCAAGCGCTCGCGCTCTTCCTGGGAGATATTTTCCGGCAAGGATTCGAAGGGAACCCAGAGATCACTCTGATATGATGCTTTGACG
>JAYZBJ010000152.1:0-4037 GCA_036338795.1 Pseudomonadota bacterium
TAGAAGCTTGGTCGGGCATGGGGGGCTTCCTGAGGCTCTCTGGACGAGGGCCTTCTAGCCTTTGATTTCCTTAGCGGCAATCGCCCGCCCCACAGTGCCGCTGCGCAGGGCGATCACATTTTATTCCAGGCCGATTAGGAGTGGAATAAAAAGTGATCGCCCTGCGCATCTGCACAATGCGGAGGGCGATTGCCGCTAAGGAAATCAAAGGCTAGAAGGCCCTCGTCCAGAGAGCCTCAGGAAGCCCCCCATGCCCGACCAAGCTTCTAGCGCCGCCGCCCAACCTATAGGCGAATTGCGGCCTGAAGATATTCGCCGGAGTTTCCACGCTGACGCGCAGAACGAGAACCTCTCGTCCCTGTCTTCAGCTGACGTCGACGCCCTTGCCGATTCGATGGCAGAGCTCGCGCAAGAGTTTGAAGGCCCGCACTCAGTGGTGCGCGTGCGCGATGCCAAGGGCGAAAACGGTCGCCAGCTCGGCAGCTGTGTTTTGGAGACGATCAGTCTCGACAAGCCATTCCTCGTCGACTCGCTCCTCGGCCTCTGCGCGGAGCTGGGCTTCGAAGTCCGCGCCCTGTTCCACCCCATTCTCGAAACCGATCGTGGTCAGAAACTTTCTGTCATCCAGCTTCATGTTCCGGCGCTTAGCTCGCACGAGTGCCGCATCCTGAAGGACGAAGCCGACGCCACGTTGCGCGATGTGAGCATGGCGGTCCGTGATTTTGACGGCATGCATGAGCGCATGCAGCAGGCGATTGAACGGGTCGAGAATTATGCCGGCTGCGATGATGACATGCGCAAGGAGGCGGTCGCTTTCCTGAATTGGCTTGCCGACGATCATTTCGTGTTTCTTGGCGTGCGTGAATACCAATTCGAGACCGGCGAGAATGGCCGCGTTCTGCCGGAAGAGCCGATCATGGTCGAAGGCTCCAATCTTGGCCTGTTGCGGGATGAAGACCGCAACGTTCTGAATCGTGGCGCCGAACCGCTGATCCTGACACCGGAGATCAGCTCCTTCCTAGCCGAGCCGACACCCATCATCGTTGCCAAATCCACGCTTGCAAGCCGGGTCCACCGGCGCTCGCTGTGCGACTATATTGGCGTAAAGCATATCGATGATCAGGGCCGCGTCATCGGCGAAACACGCTTCCTTGGTCTCTACACTGCCGAAGCCTACAACCAGAGTGTTCGTCATATCCCGCTGGTGCGGCGGCGCGTTGCACGCGTGCTGGATGGCACTGGTGCGATCGAAGGCAGCCACAATCACAAGGCGCTTTCGAACATCCTCGAGACGTGGCCACGTGATGAGCTGTTGCGGGCCGACGCCGACACGCTGATCCCGCTGATGCGGGGCGCGCTCCATCTGGTTGGCCGTCCGCGCACCCGCCTGTTCGTTCGGCGCGACCAGTTCAACCGCTTCGTCTCCATTCTCGTTTTCGTGCCGCGCGAAGCTTACGACACCTCGGTGCGTATCCGCCTGAGCGAGCATATGACAAAGGCCTTCAAGGGCGAGTTGATATCGTTCCAGCCGCGCTTCGATGCCTCACCGCTCGCCCGCGTCCATCTGATGATCGAATTGCTGGATGGCTCGGTAGACCCGGATGTCAGCGAACTCGAACGCGCCGCCGCGGAGATCGCGCGCACCTGGGACGATACGTTCCGAACAGCCCTGATGGATGCCGGCCTCCCGCGCGACGATTTTGAGCGCGCAAGTGGATTCCGTGGAGCGTTCAATGCCGCATACCGCGAAGCGTTCACGCCTGAAGAAGCGCTGATTGACGTTGAAGCGTTCAGTGCCCTTTCCAGCGAAAGCCCGATGCGGCTGCGCGCTTATCGTGCCGAGAATGACGACGATACGGTCGTGCGCGCCAAGATCTATTCGCGCAACGGTTCTATCGCCCTGTCTGACTGTGTGCCGGTTCTGGAGAACCTCGGTCTCTTTGTGAGCTTTGAGACAGGCTACCCGGTCGAGCCATCACCGAAGCCCGTTGAGGATGCGCCGGACACCTATTGGGTCCACGCCCTCAAGACGCGGACCGCCGATGGACGGGCGCTTGACCTCGAAGATCTTGCTGAGCGCTTCGAGGAGGCGTTCGTCGCAATCTGGCAGGGCCGGGCAGAAAATGACCGGTTCAACGGCCTCATCTTCACCTCCGGCGCGACATGGCGCGAAGCTGCCCTGCTGCGCGCGCTGTGCGCCTATCGCCACCAGACTGGGCTCGACCCGGCCCGCAGCACGCAGATCGAGGCGCTGAAGCGCCATCCGAAGCTGACCCGCTCCCTGCTTGACCTGTTCTGCATCCGCTTTGATCCGGCGCGCGAGGAAAACCTTTCCGAGCGAATGTCTTCCGCTCTGGCGACGCAGAAAGAAATCGAGGAGCGGCTGAACGAAGTTTCCTCGCTCGACGAGGACCGGGTGATCCGCCGCCTGTCCCGACTGATCATGGCGATCCAGCGGACGAACTTCTGGCAGCGCCTGCCGGACGGATCGCCGTACCCGTTCATCAGCTTCAAGATCGCCAGCCAGCAGATCGCAGACCTTCCGGCGCCGAAGCCCTTCCGCGAAATCTTCATGGCCTGCCCGGAGGTCGAAGGGGTTCACTGCCGGTTTGGTGCCGTCGCACGCGGCGGCCTGCGCTGGTCTGACCGCCGCGATGACTTCCGCACCGAAGTGCTTGGCCTCGTAAAGGCCCAGCAGGTGAAAAACGCGGTTATTGTTCCTGTCGGCTCCAAAGGCGGCTTCTTCCCGAAACAGATACCGGCCAATGCGAGCCGAGAGGAAGTGCGTGAGGCTGGCGTCTCGGCGTACAAGACCTTCATCAGTTCCCTGCTCGAGCTGACGGACAACTTCGTTCGCGGCGAGTTGCATCATCCGGCAGATACGGTCGTCTGGGACGGCGATGATCCATACCTCGTGGTTGCCGCCGACAAGGGCACCGCGACCTTCTCCGACACCGCAAACGAGATCAGCGTTTCGCACGGTTTCTGGCTGGGTGACGCATTCGCCTCGGGTGGTTCGGCTGGCTACGACCACAAGAAAATGGGCATTACCGCCCGCGGTGCGTGGGAAGCGGTCAAGCGCCACTTCCGAGAGATGGGCAAGGATATCCAGTCCGAGCCGTTCACCGTGATCGGGTGTGGGGACATGTCGGGAGACGTCTTCGGCAACGGCATGCTGCTGTCGAAGCAGATCCGGCTCGTCGCGGCGTTCAACCACATGCACATCTTCATCGACCCGGACCCGCAGGACCCAGAGCGCCTGTGGGACGAGAGAAAGCGCATGTTCGACATGCAGCGGTCTTCCTGGTCCGACTATGACACGTCCCTGATTTCCGAAGGCGGCGGTATCTTCGAACGATCGGCGAAGTCAATTTCACTGACCCCGCAGATCAAGAAGCTTACGGGCCTCAACCAGGACGAGGCCACACCGGACGAAATCATTCACGCCCTGCTCAAGGCAGAATGCGAACTGCTCTGGTTTGGCGGCATCGGCACCTACATCAAGGCCAGCGACGAAACCAATGGCGATGCGGGCGACCGTGCCAATGACGCCATCCGGGTCAATGGCCGCCAGCTGAAGGCAAAAGTCATCGGTGAAGGCGCCAATCTTGGCCTGACGCAGGCCGGACGTATCGAGTTTGCGTTGAACGGTGGCCGCATCAACACCGACGCCATCGACAACTCCGCCGGCGTTGATAGCTCGGACCACGAGGTCAACATCAAGATCCTCTGTTCTGAAGCCATCCGGCTTGGCTCGCTGTCCTATGGCGAGCGGAACACGCTGCTGGCCTCGATGACCGATGACGTTGCAGAGCACGTCCTCGCGCACAATTACAGCCAGACAGGTGCACTGACCCTCGCGAGCGCGAACGCGTCCCGCGATCACGAAGCGAATGAACGGCTGATGTGCTATCTGGAAGGGCGCGGCGTTCTCGACCGGGACGTTGAAGGGCTGCCCCACACATCATTCATGCGCGAGCGGGCCGAAAACCGGCAATGGCTGACGCGGCCGGAGCTGGCCGTGCTCATGGCCTGGT
>JAYZBJ010000153.1:0-6597 GCA_036338795.1 Pseudomonadota bacterium
AGGAAGGCCTCGAGCAAGCATTCCCGGAGCAGAATATCGACATCATCGAAATCGCTCAGGATGGTGACCGGGTCCTGTTCGAAACCTCTTCGCCACGTCACCCGCCTGCCTATTTCATCCTGATCGACAAGTCGCGCGTGGCCGTTATCGGCTCCAGCCGTCCGTGGATTGATCCGGAAGATATCGGCCACACCGAACTGGTCTATTATCCGGCACGCGACGGTCTCCAGATCCCGGGACTGCTGACCTATCCGGCTGGCTATGACAAGGAAACCGACGGCCCTGTGCCGACGATCATCCTGCCGCATGGTGGCCCTTGGGCGCGTGACTTCAATGAGTGGGATTCGTCCGGTTGGCCGCAATTCCTGTCATCGCGTGGCTGGGCAGTGCTCAAGCCGCAATATCGTGGGTCGACTGATTGGGGCCGTGAACTCTGGTTCGCTGGCGACAAGGAGTGGGGCCAGAAGATGCAGGATGACAAGGACGATGGCGCCCAATGGCTCGTCGATCAGGGAATCGCAGACCCCGACCGCCTGGCCATCTTCGGTTACTCATATGGCGGCTTCGCAGCCATGGCCGCGACCGTGCGAGAAGACGGCCCGTTCCAGTGTGCGATTGCTGGTGCCGGTGTGTCCAACCTCACTCTGTTCAACCGTCTCTGGAGCTCAAACCCGATTCAGCGAATCGTTCAGGGCAACACCTTGGCCGGCATGGATCCGAGCAAGAACACCAGTAAGGCCAACATCCCTATCCTCGTGTATCACGGTGACCGCGACGTGCGGGTGCCGATCGAGGAAGGCCGCGGTTTTTATAATGCGGTGAGGAACAAGGTGAATGCCAAGTTTGTCGAGATCGACGACATGCCTCACAGCCTGCCTTGGTGGCCTGAACACCATCGCGAGTCCCTCTCGGCTATCGAAAACTGGTTGAAGAGCGACAACTGCAACAACTTCTAGGACTGCTGTCCTGAAGCCAGACAATGACAAAGGCCGTAGCGTCCTGCTGCGGCCTTTTTCTTTAGCGCGCCGATTTTTCTCGGGACGCAGGACCAGTTCCACGCACACTTTCCTTGACGGAAAGCCGCTTCGGATCAGCTTTCTTTGCAAAAGGAGAGCGCCTCATGAAGATCAGAGACAGAGCGGAATACGCGACCAAGCCCGACCCGCTGACGTGCGGCCCGGATGAGAGCGTCCTTGATGCTTCGAAGATGATGTCATCGAAAAACTATGGGGCAATCGTTGTCACTGACGCCGATGACAAGATCCTCGGTCTCGTCACCGAGCGGGACATCATGCGCAGGGTGGTCGCTGAAGCGCGCGATCCTGGCAGCACATCGGTCAGCGCCATCATGACAAGCGAAATTCGGGTCGCGCGTGAGGATGACAATCTCATCGACTGGTTACGCATCATGTCGAATGAGCGCTTTCGCCGCCTGCCGATCGTCGACGCCGATGGCCGGCTTACCTCGATCATGACGCAAGGCGACTTCGTCTCCTATACGTGGCCGGACCTCGTGTCCCAGGCCGTAACGCTGACCAAATCGACGGTTGGAACCTATTACCAGGTGTTCCTCATTCTCGCGGCTGTGCTGGTCTACACGCTGCTGGCAGGTGCGCTGTTTACGGTGTTTCTCTAGCCGCGCGTTCCAAACGGACATCCCGAAAGACATGACCGCTCCACTTCATACGGCAGGAGCGGACGCACGCTAACGCATCCACACTCGACGCCAGCCGGACTGACGCGCTAGGATTTCCAAGATTTTGGAGAAGGGCGCTGGTGCCGCGGGGGAGGATTGAACTCCCGACCTCATCATTACCAATGATGCGCTCTACCACTGAGCTACCGCGGCATTGAAAGCGGATGAGGGGTGGCCTTAGCTTATGCGGGGAATGATGAAAAGTCCGTTTTGGAAGGTTCACTGAACAAATGACAGACAAAGATGACGCAGAGGCCCGCGAAGCGCGTCTGAAGAAGGCGTTGAGGGATAATCTCAAACGGCGCAAGGCCGCCTCACGGCGCGCGCCTGCCGAAACATCGAAGCCGCCTTCCGGTGAGAGCGCCGACTAGATGCTGAAGCTCAACGAGCAGGCCTTCCTTCGCGCCCCGCATGCCACGCTTGCCAGGGTGCTTGAGGCCGGCTGTTTCAATGAGACGCGCGTGATCTTCTTCGGGCGCATGCGGCTGGTGCTCGGACATCCGGAAATCCAGGACGTCCTGAAAGACGGGGACAGGTTCGCCGTCGACGCACGCAATGCGGGCCACAGCTCACCGTTTGGCCTTCGATTCCTGCCGGGGAGCATGAAGGTGCTTGCGGAAAACCTGCTTAGCCTCGACGACCCCCGGCATCGTCAGTTACGACAGATGGTAGACGAGCCGTTTCGGCGAACCGCGATCGAAGCGCAGGCACCGGCGATTCGCGCGCTGGCCGACAGGTTGATCGACGAGATGATCTCGCGAGGCGATAGCGATTTCGTCGAAGCGTTCTGCAGGCAGCTGCCGCTTCAGGTGATCGTCGAACTGCTCGGCTTCTCTGACGAGGTTCGCCCGCAATTCCAGTCCGTCATGAAGCGAATTGGCGGGGCCGCATCGCCGCTGCAGATGATCCGCGCGATCTTCCGCCTGAAACCCCTGCAGGAGGCTTTGAGGGTGGAGTTCGAGCGTGTCCGAGCAGCGCCGCGGCCCGGCCTCCTGAGCGAACTGGTTCATGCGACCGCAGACGGGGAAGGGATGAGCGACAATGAGTTGCTCTCAATGGTGTTCGTTCTTTTCGTGGCTGGGCACGAGACAACGACGCACCTCTTGTCCACATCGCTTTTTACGCTTCTTACCCATGACGGCGCAGCGGCCCGGTATGTGGCTGGTGATGACACGGCGCGGAGTATCGCGGTTGACGAGCTTGTCCGGTATTGCGCGCCCGTCCAGATGACCAAGCCGCGTCATGCCCGCTTCGACATGGAGTTTCACGGCCAGGAGCTGAAGCAGGGAGAGCGGGTGATGGCGCTGCTTTCGGCTGGCAATCTCGATCCGCGCGTATTTGACAATCCGCTGGAGCTTGACCTTGGCCGCAGGCCCAATCGCCATCTCGGCTGGGGCGGCGGGCCGCATATGTGCCTGGGGCTTCACCTCGCCAAGGCCGAGACACAGCTTGGTCTCGATGCGCTGTTCGAGCGGTTTCCCGATGTCTCCCTCGACACGCCGGCCGACCGCCTGAAGTGGATTGCCCGCACAGGATTGCGGGGTCTTCACACGCTGCCGTTGAAACTTCACTAGGACTTGTGGCGAGCAGTCACATTCCCGCCTTTTCGACGCCGTCAAGACCACTATAAGGAGCCGCCATGGACAGTTTGAAGATCACTGGCGGTAAACCGCTTTCCGGCACGATCCCGATTTCGGGAGCGAAGAACTCTGCGCTCAAGTTGATGGCGGCAGCGCTGCTGACCGATGAGCCGCTGACGCTCACCAACATGCCGCAACTGGCAGATACGCGCTTCCTGTCGCAGCTGCTGCAGACGCTCGGTGTCGAGGTCTACTGGCCTAAGGGCGATTCGACCTGCCGGCTGAACGCTGAACAGCTGACATCGACCATCGCGCCTTATGAGCAGGTCCGGAAGATGCGCGCGACCTTTAACGTGCTTGGTCCGCTTCTGGCGCGCTACGGTCATGCGACTGTGTCACTGCCGGGGGGTGCGCCATCGGTGCGCGTCCGGTCGATCTTCACTTGAAGGCGTTCGAAGCGATGGGCGCCGATCTCCTTGTCGAGGAGGGCTATGTGAAGGCCGCTGCGATTCGCGGGCTGAACGGGGCACACATCAACTTTCCGTTCGTTTCAGTCGGCGCGACAGAGCATGCCATGCTCGCCGCGACACTGGCCGATGGAGAAACCGTTCTGGAAAACGCCGCGCGCGAGCCGGAAATCGCTGACCTCGCTGCCTGTCTCAACGCGATGGGCGCGAAGATCAGCGGTGCAGGCTCTGCCACGGTGACGATCCAGGGTGTCGAGAAGCTTCATGGCACGACCCATCCCGTCATGGCGGATCGTATCGAGGCAGGCACCTATGCGATGGCCGTCGCGGCGGCTGGCGGAGATGTCACGCTGACCAATGCGCCAGTGGCGGCGTTGAACGCGCTGACCGGCGCGCTGCGCGATGCGGGCGTGACCGTCGAGACCGACAAGGACGCAGCGACGATGCGCATTGTGCGAAACGGTTCGAAACTGAGCGCGGTCAGCGTCGATACGGCGCCGCATCCGGGCTTCCCGACCGACCTGCAGGCCCAGTTCATGGCCCTGATGACGCTTGCCGATGGCACATCGATCATTCGGGAGAACATTTTCGAGAACCGCTTCATGCACGCGCCTGAGCTGTCGCGCCTCGGGGCGAACATTGCCGTGCGCGGACATGAGGCAATCGTCAAGGGTGTTGATAGCCTGAAGGGCGCGCCTGTCATGGCAACTGACCTGCGCGCCTCGGTCTCTCTTGTCATCGCAGGACTGGCTGCCCAAGGTGATACACAGGTGAACCGCATCTACCATCTGGATCGCGGTTTCGAGAAACTGGAAGACAAGCTGAGCGCTGTAGGGGCCGACATCCGGCGCCTGAGCGCTGAAGAGGAATAGGGGCTGGACTGAATGGCTGACACCAAGCCGCTGAGGCTGATCGCTGAAGACAAGGATGACCTGACGGTTGTTTCGGCCGCGATTCAGGATGCTGTCACCAAGGCAGAGAACCTGAAATACGAGTCGCGCCGCCATCGTTTCGCGATTGAGCTGAACCGGTTCCGCTGGGAAGACGCAAACGGCAAGCGGGGCAAGGGCCCGCAGACCCGCGTGCGGTCCCTGCTGGCGATTGACGGTGTGCTGGGTGTGAAATCCCTTGGCGTATCGCGCGCCGATCCCGATCTCGTCTATTCGCTGCTCAGCATCGAATTCCAGCCGGATGAGGATCCGCCGGGCGGGAAGATACGTATCATGTTCGCAGGCGATGGTGAGCTGCTGCTCGACGTGGAGGCACTGGATGTGACCCTGCTCGACAGCGACTATGAATGGACGACCCGTCACACGCCGAGCCATGAACGGAGAAGGCGCTAGATGGCCCGCTGGATTGATACGTCAGAAACAGGTTTCCGGGAGACGTTTGACGCCTTCCTCGCTGAGCCGCGCGGCGAAGTGGACGATGTTGCGCAGACGGTGCGCGATGTAATCGCCGATGTGCGCAAGCATGGCGGCGAAGCGGTGGCACGTTACACCTCAAAATTCGACCGGCTGACGCTCGACCCTGCGACGTTGCAATCAGACAATGTCGACCTGCACGCGCTCGCTGCCGGGTGTCCCGGCGACCTCAGGGAAGCGATCGATTTCGCGGCCGAGCGGATTGCCGCCTACCACGAGAAGCAACGTCCGTCGGACAATATCTTCAAGGATGCTTCCGGCGTCGAACTGGGTTGGAAGTGGACGTCGCTCGACAGCGTCGGTGTCTATGTGCCGGGCGGTCTGGCGTCCTATCCCAGCTCTGTCCTGATGAACACGGTTCCGGCCAAGATCGCGGGTGTGGACCGCGTTGTGATGACGGCGCCTGCGCCGGGTGGCCAGCTTGCCCCGGCTGTGGCCTATGCGGCGCTCAAGGCAGGTGTGGATGAATTTTACCCGGTTGGCGGGGCACAGGCTGTCGCCGCCCTGGCATTTGGCGCCGGGCGCCTGAAAGCCGTCGACAAGATTGTCGGTCCTGGCAATGCCTATGTGGCTGAAGCCAAGCGCCAGGTTTTCGGCACGGTGGGCATCGACACGATTGCCGGTCCGTCTGAGATTCTCATCATCGCGGATGAGAGCGCCAATCCTGACTGGATCGCCGCTGACCTGCTCAGCCAGTCCGAACATGACACGTCTTCACAGTCGATCCTGATCACTGTGAACAAGGGTGTGGGCAAGGCTGTGGAAGAGGCTGTGGAAAAACAGTTGAAATCTCTGTCCACAGAAGCGCGGGCCAGACATGCGTGGGAGCATCACGGCGCGATTATCCATGCCGCGTCGCTGGATGAGGCGGCGGACATTGCGAACATCATTGCGGCTGAGCACCTGGAGCTCGCCGTTGATGACCCGGACCTGCTCCTACCGCAGATCCGGCATGCTGGCGCCGTCTTTCTTGGCCACCACACGCCTGAGGCGCTGGGCGATTATGTCACCGGTTCGAACCACGTTCTGCCGACCAGCCGTGCCGCGCGGTTCAGCTCGGGCCTCGGCCTCTATGACTTCATGAAGCGGATGAGCATTCAGCGCGCAGGCGTGGATGGCTTCTCAGTGCTTGCCCCGGCCGCCCTCAAGCTGGCAGAAGCCGAAGGGCTGCCTGCCCATGCGCGGTCAGTGTCCATTCGTTCCAACACTGGCGGAGGCCATGGCTGACAAACGCCTCATGGCGGTCGAGATCGACGAGGAGACGCTGACGTCCAGCGGCCCCGACGCCGAGCATGAGCGCCGTGTGGCGATCTTCGACCTCATCGAGGAAAACGTTTTCGGTGTACTGGACGATGATGGCGGGCCTTATGTGCTCCACCTCTCAATGGTTGAACGCAAGCTGGTGTTCGACATTCGTCGTGAAGGTGGGG
>JAYZBJ010000154.1:0-9027 GCA_036338795.1 Pseudomonadota bacterium
GGGGTGGCTTCTTTGGCGTTGACTGCCTGTGTCAGTCAGCAGGCGAAGACCAAAGCCATGTCGATGCCGTTCGTTATGAACCAGCAGGCCAATCTGGACGTCCAGCGCCCACGTTTGCCGAATACGGATGCCGTCTCGTGGACTGGGGCCGACCGGCTCTATCGCTCCGTCGCAATTGATTACGTCCAGGGCATGTCACAACGCTCCTACATCTTCTCCAAGCCAAATCAGCAGGTTTACGTTCCCATGCTGAAATGGTCCCTGGATCGAGCTGGCCTGCTCGCCCGTAACGAGGTCGAAGCACGCTATGCACTTCAGGTGGAGTTTCTTGATCTGGACGCGGAAGCCATAGGGATGGACTTCGCAGGCCATAGCTCCGCCGTGTATCGCATCGTGGACAGAGCCAGCGGACAAGCCGTCTATGAAAACGTAGTCAACTCCAACTTCCTGGCGATATATCCGCGTCTCAATGAGGATGATTTCGCGACCGCCTACAACATTTCGAAGGATATTGTCGTTGAATCGACGGGTGCTTTTCTTGGGTATGCCCTCGTAGAAGGCGGTCTGGTCGAACTCATCAACAACAATGACGATTTTCGGTCGATATTCGACGAAGACATTGACGAAGCTTCACAGGCCACCTGGAACGATATCACACAGGCCTATGTCTGGACCGCAGGAATCGGCGCACTTCTAGGCCCTCTCGAAGTCGTACGGCAACAGCTCGATCCAACAAACTATATCGCCTTCGCCAGTTCCAATGAGCGCACCTCCGCGCCGGTCAAAGGCGCCCGCCGCGGCGCGCTGTCCGAACAAGGCTACGGAGCTCGCTCAGCGGGCAAACGGGCTCGGCAGGCGAGCGCACAGATGCTGGCACAAAGTCTAACCAGATTTGTCATTGATCTTGGACAGCAGGAAAACGTTGAGTTCGTCACCATCCTACCCTGCAATGCGAATGAGGAAGTCCAAGAGCAGAAGTACAACCTCATGGTGCACGGTCTGCGGTGGTATGCTCCAGACTGTCACCTGGACAATGATCATCGCACCACGCCCGGTCTTCAGTACTCAAGATTCAAATAGGGCACCGAGTACAGTCGGCCTGGCTAAGAAATCGCCAGGCCAATCTGCTCACCCCGGCCGGCTTGTCGCCTTGCTTCGTTCGAGCAGCGCTTCTTCCTTCAGCTCATTCAGCCTGTCGATCGCGTTTGCGTAGACTGTGGTGTCGCGCGCATCCGGGCGGCGGGTGGCGCAATAAGCGTCCCAGGCTGCGGCCTGCGCCGACAGCTCCCGGTCTACGTCAAAGATGTAATCGGCATAGTCAGCCGACGTCACCAGTCCCGAGGGCAGGCGCATGTGGCTGATATAGATTGCAGTCACCTGAAAGCTCATTCGGCGCTCCTGCGAGGTCCAATCCACTAACCACGGTTGTGGATGCAACAATCGGACCCAACCAAAGGTAACATGTTTGGTGCGGAAGACGTAATGCTTTTCCGTGACACGATCATGCCCCACGGCTTCGGAAAGGCGCATTGGATTTCTGTAAGGGCCGGAACGCCGGGGGCGAAAACCCGTTGGTCTTTCAATCAGACACAACGGGAGAAAAAGATAATGTCCGACCATCTTTCGCTCGACACGTTCCGGCAGGCTTTCGCTGACTTCAGTGACAAGACCACCAGCGTTTACGTTCCTCGCCCCGCCATTGAGACCGGCGGCGAGAAATGGCGCATCCTGCGCAAGAACGTCGTTGATGCCGTCCGCGACCACTCCCCGGATGCCACGTTTATCGCCGAGCGCCTTGAGGCCTTCGAGCTGGCCGATTTCCGAGGCAATGGCATCGCCCTTTTCGATGACGGCAAGAACCGGCGCATGGCCCATCTCAATGCGCGCCCTGTCGCATCCATCACGACCGAAGAGCCGCCATTCATCCTGCCGCTGCTCGCCGACTATCAAAGCCGGGAGACGCATTGGGTGCTGTTCATCACGCGCGATGAGCCGAAGCTGTTCCTGTATCAGGGCGGCAATGTCAGCGACATGACAGACCGTCTCGACGCGCCGAAATACAGGTCTGTCGAAGCGCGCCGCCATGTTCAGGATGACGTCTTCTTCCACTCCACTTCGCGCGGTTCCGCCAGCAATGGCGAAGGCCAGTCGGCTTTTCACGCGCTTGGCAGCGGTGCCGATGAGGAGCGCGACAAGACAGATCGCGCCTTCTATGAAGACGTTGCAAATGCGGCCGACCAGGCGCTTCCGCCGCAGACCAAGCAGCTGCACATCATCGGTGAAGAAGGCACTGTCGGCCACTTCGCGAAGGTGATGGAGCATGGCCGCTTCGAGCTGGTGCAGCATCATGCCGGCGGGGCCAGCCATGTCGAAGAGCACATCCGCGAAGCGTTCGCTGACGAGGAAACGACTTCGGGCGAGTTGCCGGAAGGCCGTAACCTGCCGGACCTTCAGGACGCGGCCCGTTCCGGCCAGCTCGGCGCGCTCTACCTGCCGATCGAACATGCGCTTCTCGAAGAAATGCATGAGCAGGCGGATGAACACGTCAAGCTGCGCTCATTCGACCACGATAGCGACCAAGCCGAGGAAAACCGGACCGCAATTCTTGCCCTTGAGAATGGCGCCGAGATTTCCTGGTACGCCGCGCACGATCATGATGCCGTAGCGGAAATCCGGGCGGACCTGCGCTGGTAATCACGCCCCAATCGGCCGGCGCGACCCAGTACGCCTCATATATTCACGTATCCTGTAAAAACGACTACAGGACCAGCTGTCCGAATATTTCCTCCCTGTGGAGTATTCGGACAGCTTTCGCGCGAATTCGCCATTAACAAATCTTTACCCACGCGAAAAAATCCCCTTTAACGGGCTTATGGTTAACAGCCATAGGTGGGGAAAATGGTGAATACACGGAACGGGTCCCGGGCCCATATTGTGCTCTTCGCAGCAGGCGTTGCAGCTTTGGCTTTGGCTTCGTGCGAAAGCGCGCCGAGCCAGACCGCCAATGCGGACACGCCTCAAACCGGATGCACGGCTTTCCTGCCTCCATCAGGGGCGGCCTCGATGGTTGCGAGCCAGTGCATCGACCGGGCTGACGATTCCGACATATTCGGCCGTGAAGCCGCCCTCGCCTATTATCACGCGGCGACCGCCTACAATCAGACGAATGATCATGCTGCGGCAGCCGCCGCGCTCAATAAGTCCTTCGAAGAACTTTCGACGAATGATAGCTGGCTGACCAACCTGCCGGCCGGTCTGTCAGAGCGTGATGCGAAAGCCTGGGAAACGCAACGGCGCGCCTTCCGCCTCAACCGGCTAATCCAGTCGGCTGTTGCCTATCGCGGCCTTGCCAACGCCTTCGGGACCGCAGGAGCCAGCGCCTCCACCGGAGCTTGCAACAGCCGCAATGACTGTCTCTCGCGCGCGATCAACCGCCTTTCGGAAGGCGAAACGCTGGCGGGTCCACTCGCGGGGTCAGCCGCAGAGCCCCGCGACGCCGATTATGATCGTTTTTACCTGCTGCTCGGTGAACTGCACGAAGCACGCAATTCCGCAGCCGATATCGAAGCGGCCATCTCCGCTTATCAGAAAGTGGCCAGCAGCCCGCTGTCCGGCAGCGCAAAGACTTCCGCCAGGGCCAGCCTTTCAGCGATGGCAACCAGACTCGGCCAAAGCGCGGCCCAAGGTACGAGCGCATCTGACACGGCGCAGGCGATCCGGTATTTCAACATTGCGCGCGGCGCAGACGCGGCCAACACGGATGCCGTATTGGGGCTCGCACATCTCTATCGCCGGCTTGGCACAAGCACGTCGGACGTCGCCCAGCTGCAGCAAGCTGAAGCGGCCTATACGGATGCACTTTCATCGGCCTCAAGCGACGCCCAGAAAGCCTCTGCCTATTCCGGCCGGGGCGCAACGCGGGACCAGTTGGCAACCCTGCTGAACACCTCGCGCGAAGGCGCGATCGCCGATTATGAGGCAGCCTCGCAACTCGCCAATTCCTCCGGCACCTTCATCGTGCTGGCAAGCGCCTGCAAGGACCGGAGCGACTGGAGCTGCGCGGACAGCAATTACACCAAGGGGATCGCCGCCTTGCGGGCCGAGAATGCCGCGCCAGCCAGCATCGCCAATGCGTTGATTGCGCAAGCTGAGGTGCGTGCCGCCATGCCATCCTTCGGCGCCGCCGACGTCCGCGCCCTGCTCCAGCAAGCCGCCAACACCGCGCCCGGATCGGCGACAGCCGTGTCTGCGCTCGCTCAGCATGACATGGAAAATGGAAACTGGGCCGGTGCGGAAACAGGCTTCAAACGCCTCGTCTCGATGGACACGACCGGGTCCGGTGTGAGCAAGTCCATGGCTTACGCCCAGCTTGGCCAGCTTGCCGCGAGCCGTCCGGGCGGCAGTCTCGACCAGGCGATCAAATATGCCGACGAGGCTGTGAAGCTCGATAGCGCGAATGCAAAGTTCCGCCGCGAGGCCTGCCTGGCCCGCATCCTGCGCGGGGGCAGCGCCGTGACAGCCGCTGAAAACGCCTCTGCCTGCGCGTTGGGCGGGACCGCCGATGCTGCCCTGATCCGCGCCATGTTCGAGATGCGCAAGGCGCAATATGCCGGGGCCAATGGCGCAGCCCAGATCCGGCGCAGCGCACGCGACCAGATCGATCTCGCACTCGGCATGGCGCAGCCGGGCCAGATGAGCGATTTCAACTGGCCCGCCACGTCGAGCCTGCCGCCTGTGAAAACGCAGGCTGTCCTGCTCTACCTCAAGGAAGCCACTCTCGCCTGTGGCGGCAACTACACTTTCAACCTGCCGAACACGGATGCGATCACGCAGGCCGATTATACCGCCGCGCGCAGCTTCCTCGATTTCTACAAGTCACGCCTCTGCACCTGATCACCGCACCGCTCACGCGCAGCATGTGAGCGGCTGCATGGAAATGTCCTGGGACCCATAGGAGGGGAACATGTCCAGCCAGTCTTCCGCGAATGCGCCGGTTCTCTACGAGGACCGCACGCTCTTTCCCCAGCCGATACAGGATCACGAGAAAGAGCCGCCAACACCGCCTCCACGTGCCGGCTTGTCGGCAGTCGGCGTGCTGGCCGTGGCTGCGGTTGCCGCCGGGATTGCCGGCGCCGTCGTATGGTTCGCCTCGCAAACCATGGACGGCTCGACGGGCGGGCCAACCGAGCCCGATCCGGTCATCGCCGAATTGCGGGCCGAGAATGCACGTCTTGCCAAGGTGATCGCCGATATCGAGGAAGGCCAGGAACAGGCGCAGATCGAAGCCTACGAAACCCGTATCGACGACCTCGAAGCACAAGTCGAGAATTTCGGCTCCTATGGCCGCCTTGCGGAGCTGGAACAACAGATCGCCGCCCGAAAGGCCGACATCGAACGCCTTATCGCCCAGCCTGAACGCCAGCGTATGCCCGCCAGTGCAAAGGCGATCCCGGAGCCGGAAAGTGACATTTCGTGGGTCTCCCGCGTGGAAGATGAACTCGAAGAGTATCTGGAAACGCTCGAAGACCGTGTAGAATGGGTGGCATCCTGGCCGGCCCGCAATCCGCCCCCGCCCTGCGCCGACCCGGAAAACTGCTGAGGAAAACAGCCATGAGTGACGTCAAGATACTGTTCCAACAAGCCGAGGAAATCGAGACGAGCGGAAATGCGTTTCCCGACATCGCGAAACTCGAGCAGGAATTCAACGAAAACAGCGAGTCCGACTGGACGATCCCGGAAGCCTTCCTCTGCCTCCTCC
This sequence comes from Pseudomonadota bacterium, assembly GCA_036338795.1. GTDB lineage: Bacteria > Pseudomonadota > Alphaproteobacteria > Caulobacterales > Hyphomonadaceae > Henriciella. The sequence goes on from JAYZBJ010000154.1 coordinate 5,759, forward strand.
TTGAAGCCGCCTTCGCTGACGGCTCCATTTCACCCGAGGAGCGAGACGAAATTTCCGCCCTCGTCAAACGCTCACGCACGATGAAACGCCTTAGCCCGCAACAGATGGCAGCGGTGAACCAGACCGTGAATGAGCGCATGCGCGATCGCAAGGATGGCCTTCGCGAAGCCTGCCACGCCCTGCCAACTGACATGCGCCTGTCGGTTTATGCACATTGCGTCGACATCGTTCTCGCCGACCGGCAGCTGCGCGACAAGGAAGAGGCTTTCCTCGCCCAGATCGGTGAATTCATGCAGCTGGAGCCGGAAATGGTGAAGGCCATTCGCACGGTTATGCTGATCAAGAACCGCTACTAGCCACCCGCCGGCTGGAGCTTGCGCCGCGTCAGCCCTTGGACTGAGGGCTGACGCACGCTAACTTGGGGTCAGAGACCGGAGATCTGTGCCCAATGTTCCTTAATTTCTTCAACGAGCTGCGCGAGCAGAAGATACCAGTCACCCTCAAGGAGTACCTCACCCTCCTCGAAGCGATGGACAAGGATGTGATTGGAATGGAAGTCGAGGACTTCTATTACCTGTCGCGCGCCGCGCTGGTGAAGGATGAGCGCAATCTCGACAAGTTTGACCGCGTCTTCTCCCATGTCTTCAAGGGCCTCGACAGCATGCAGGACGCCGTCGACGTGCAGGACCTGCCGGAAGAGTGGCTGCGCAAGATGTCCGAGAAATTTCTGACCAAGGAAGAGATGGACGAGATCGAGGCCATGGGCGGCTTCGAAAAGCTGATGGAGACACTGAAGCAGCGCCTCGAGGAGCAGAAGAAGCGCCACGAGGGCGGCAACAAATGGATTGGCACCGGCGGCACATCCCCCTTCGGCGCGAACGGCTACAATCCGGAAGGTGTTCGCATCGGGCAGGAAAAGTCCCGCCACCGCCGCGCGGTGAAGGTCTGGGACAAACACGAGTTCAAGAACTATGACGACAGCGTCGAGCTGGGCACGCGCAACATCAAGGTCGCGATGAAGCGGCTGCGCAAATGGGCCCGCGAAGGCGCCGATGAAGAGCTCGATCTCGACCAGACAATCCGCAACACGGCCAAGCAGGGCTATCTCGATATCGAGATGCGCCCGGAAAAGCGCAACACAGTCTCCGTCCTGCTGCTGATGGATGTCGGCGGCTCCATGGACCCGCACGTGAAGGTGATGGAAGAGCTGTTTTCCGCCGCGCGGTCCGAGATCAAGAACCTCGAATATTTCTACTTCCACAACTGCCCGTATGAAGGCCTGTGGAAGGACAATCGCCGCCGCATGAATGAGCGTATCCCGACCTGGGATGTGCTCCACAAATATCCGTCGGACTACAAGGTCATCATCGTCGGCGACGCCACGATGAGCCCGTACGAGATCACCTATGCAGGTGGCTCGGTCGAGCACTGGAACGAGGAAGCCGGCGGCATCTGGATCCAGCGGATCGTCGAGCAGTTCCCGAACCTGGTCTGGCTGAACCCGGTCAAATCGGGCGCGTGGGACTACACTGGCTCCATCAAGCTGATCAATGAACTGATCGGCCCCGGCCGCATGTTCGAGCTGACCATCAAGGGTCTCGAGGATGCGATGAAGGAACTGGGCCGCTAGCGCCTCCCTTTGCTCATCCCCTGACGGGCGCGGTAATCCTTAGCAATCATGCTATGAGTGCATCCGCGCCTAAGCAGGGGAGGACGCATAATGATCCGCTATTTCAAAGTGGTACTGGTGCTGCTTGTCGGCCTTCAGGGCCTGTTCTACTTCATTTCCAACGCCGTGAACTTCGAGGCCGCGCAAGGCGCCGTCGCCGTGGTTCTCGGGCAGGCAGACAGTCCGGCTTACCAGAATCTCGTCGTGCCATCGATCACCTCGCCAGCCGTGGTGACGATCGCTCTCAGCGGCATCATGCTCGGCGAATTGCTTGTCGGTCTGATCAGCTTCAAGGGCGCCTACGACATGTTCGGCGCAGCGTCCGGGCCTGCGCCGGAATTCAATGCATCGAAGAAATGGGCCATTGCCGGCTGTTGCATCGCCATAATTGTCTGGTTCGGCATCTTTCAGGTTTTTGGGGCAGCACTCATGCAGATGTGGCAGGGGCAGGTCGGCATCGGCTCATTTGAAGGCGCCTTCATGTACCATGCGGCCAGTGCGCTCATACTCATATTCATCAACCAGAAGGATGAGTGAGCGGGCAAACACGTCCAGCGTGCCGGGCGCATCGGCATGATGCGAAACATACCTTCAAACAATCCGGGATGGAGCATTTACAGCCCCTACGGCATGCCTTCTAGTCTCGCGAAAACGAGACATCTGGAGGAAGATTCATGCCGCGCATCAAAGCCAATGGAATAGAGATCGAATATCGCGAATTCGGGTCGAAGGACGATCCGATGATGCTCGTCGTTTCGGGCTTTTCAGGCCAGATGATCACCTGGCCGGAAAGCTTCCTTGAGGGCCTTGCGGAGGCTGGCCGGCGTGTCGTCGTCTTCGACAATCGCGACATCGGCCTGACGACTGAATTTTCCAACCAGGTCCCGCCCGCGCCTGTCGACATCGTTAAAGGCCTCACCGCGGGCGAGCCCATGCACGAGAAGGTGCCCTACACGCTGAACGACATGGCCGCCGACGCCGCCGCACTGATAGAAGCGCTGGGCGCTGAACAGGCCGATGTCATGGGCTTTTCGATGGGCGGCATGATCGTCCAGCTCATGGCGCTGAACCATCCCGAGCGCGTGCGCACGCTCATCCCGGTCATGACAACGTCCGGCGACCCGTCCCTGCCGCCCTCTTCCAAGGAGGCCCAGGCTGCACTGACCGCCGTGCCCGAAACCCGTACGGCCGCCGCCATCGGTGAACTCGCCGCGCAATCGCGCCGCGTCATCGGCTCTCACGAGACGGTCCGCAATAGCGACGAGGCGGTGAAAGCCATGGCCATCCGCTGCTTTGAGCGCTCCGACCGCCCGATGGGCGTTGCCCGTCAATATGCCGCCATCCTGGCACAGCCGCGCTGGCATGAGCGCCTCTCCAGCATCAAACACCCGACGCTGGTGCTGCATGGCGCGATCGATCCGCTGATCCGTCCCGCGGCTGGTGAGGACATCGCCAAACGCATCCCCGGCGCAGAGATCGAGCTGATCGACAAATGGGGACACGACATGCCGGAAAAGATGGTCCCCGTTCTTCTGAACCGGATCGTGCCCTTCCTTGGCAAGCACGTGCCTGCTGAAGCGCGCGCAGACGCGAAATAGCC
>JAYZBJ010000155.1:0-10062 GCA_036338795.1 Pseudomonadota bacterium
AGGCTACAGCTTCGAGGAGTGCCGCGACGCCGGACGCGTTGTCGTCTGCGCCGTTGTAGATCTTGCCCTCATGCGTGCCGAGATGATCGTAATGAGCGGTCATCGCAATAACCGGGGCAGTGTTCCCGCTGGTGCCCTCTATGCGGGCGATGAGGTTGATGCCTCGGACCTCGCGATTAGGTTCATTGAAGCGCCCGGTAGCGAAGGGTGCCTCGTACCCGCTGTCATAGAAAGGCGCGACTCCAAGCGATGTAAGCTGCGCGGTGATCCAGTCACGCGCCATTTCGTTACCGGCTGTCCCAGTACGGCGACCTTCAAATTCGTCGGAAGACAGGGTTTCAAGTGAAGCCAGCGCGCGGTCTGCGTCGTGAAGCTGGGCTGAATAGGAAACCAGAGAGGTGGTTGCTTGAGCATCCTCAGCCTGTTCCGGGGCATTAGAGCACGCTGTGAGCACAACGGCTGCGGCCAGAAGGGTTCGGATCATTCGCTAGAGCCTCCACAGCATTTGGGTTGACCCTAATGACAATGAACGCCATGTGCCAGCCGAAGGAGACACCGCATGGCAATGGACCGCGACACGCTTGAAACGCATCTGAAAGAGGCGTTCCCGGACGCTGAAATCACGTTGACCGACCTGGCTGGCGACAATGATCACTGGCAGGCCGAAATCGTGTCGGAGCAGTTTGCTGGCATTCCCCGCGTGAAGCAGCACCAGATGGTCTATGCGGCGCTCAAGGGTAAGATGGGCGGCGAACTACACGCCCTTGCGCTCAAGACGCGGGCGCCAGCCTAGTCTTCACTTTCCTCAGGACGTTCTTCTTCAGGTGACTGCCCGGATGGCAGGCGCCCCTGAAGGCCTGCGCTATCCTCATAGTCTTCCGGCATCGTCTTCAGTTCCTGTACCGAATAGGAAGGCACGCCTTCATTCTGACGAGATGGAAGCGGGCGGTTACCTTCCGGCGGCGGTGTGTAGACTCGACCTGAATCTTCGCGGCGCAGACCCGGCCAAGGGCGATCTGCATTGCTCGTCGGCTGTGGTGCCGGAGCAGATTGAACAGACTGACTTTCGGCCGCGCTTTCGGATTGAGGGCGCAACGGTGCGGGCTCCCGCGGGGACATCGTCTGGACTGGCGTCTGCGGTGCCGCATCGCTGCGCGTGCGGACCATCGTGCGCGAGGCCTCGGCAGGCTGTTGAGGCTGGGCAGCGGCGATAGGAGGAACTGGCTCAGCGGGCGCAGGTTTTGACATCACCGAGGTCGTAACGCTGACGGTCCCTGAAACGGCAGCGGCCTGTGTGACAGCGCGACCAGCAGTCGATTTCAGTTCGCATTTGGGCCCGGCCCGGAAAGTTGGCGGCGTCAGCGACCAAGCCTTGCAATTCTGGTCCTCCGCGCAAGCTGCCGCGCAGGCAGTGGAGGTTGAGCCGCGCAGCGTCGAATAGGTGCCGCCAGACAGATAAGTATCCACCAGCGTGCCATTATCCCCTGTCGCCGCCTGAGATGTAGCGGGTAGGCAAGAGAGGAGCAGTGTGCAGAGGGATGCGCCGAGGCGGATCATAGTGCGTCTTTCAAACTGGCGAAAACAATACCGGCCTGATTAGCATTCAACACTTTAAGGAGGCGTTAGACATCAATTACGCGCGCCGAGTTCCTCTTTGAGCGCCTCGATTTCGAGCCAGTCTTCCTCGGCTTTTTCAAGCTCGCCTTTTGCCGCTTCGAGCCGCTTCGATACATCGTCGAACTTCTTCGGATCTTTCGAAAACAGCTCAGGATCGCCCAGCCTGGATTCCAGGTCAGAGATTTCCTTCTCCAGGCGCGGAATGGCTGCCTCCACTTCCTTCAGGCGATGCTGGTCCTTGAAGGACAGCTTGGCGTCGCGTTTGGGCGCGTGCGCAGTTGACTGGGTTTTCGGCTTGTCTTGCGGCGGAGGCGCTGCGGCCTTGCGCGATGTGAGCGATGGCACCTGGCGCGCGGCGTCTGACCAGCCACCAGCTGTTTCGACCCATTTGCCTTTCCCCATCGGGACAAGGCACGACGTAACGATTGCATCGAGAAACGCACGATCGTGACTGACGAGGATAAGCGTCCCGTCGAAGTCGCTGAGCATTTCCTCCAGCAAGTCGAGCGTCTGCATGTCGAGGTCGTTGGTCGGTTCATCCAGCACCAGTACATCGGCTGGTTTCGCCAGCGCGATAGCGAGCGTCAGCCGGTTGCGCTCACCGCCTGACAGTGCCGAGACGGGCTGGCGCAACTGTTCAGGTGAGAACAGGAAGTCCTTCGCGTAGGCCGCAACATGCTTCGATTTGCCCTGAACCATGATGGCGTCACCGCCAGCTGGCGCGAGCGCTTCCCACAGCGTGTCAGTCGGTTTCAGGGTCTCCCGAGTCTGATCGAGATAAGTCACGGTCAGCGCCTGCGAGACCTTGACCGAGCCCTTGTCAGGTTCAAGCTCTCCGAGGAGCAGCTTCAGAAGCGTGGTTTTTCCAACACCGTTAGGGCCGACAATGCCGATCCTGTCACTTCGCAGAATGCGCAGGGAGAGATCAGTCGCGATGACTGTGTCGCCAAACGCCTTGGATAAACCGTAGGCTTCCAGCACCTTGCGGCTTTGGCTATCGCCGCTTTCAGCTGACAAACCCGCGGTGGACTTTGCATCGTTAAGCAGCGATTTCTGCTTTGCGTGCTGTGCGCGCAAGTCGTGCAGCCGCGATAGCCGGCCCATGTTCCGTTTGCGCCGTGCCGTCACGCCGCGCGCCAGCCAGTGTTGCTCTTCCTTGAGCTGGGTCTTCATCCGCTGAAGCTGTTTTTCTTCTTCGGCTTCGATGCTGGCCGCCCAGTCATCAAAGTGAGCATAGCCTTTCGGCGACTTCCAGACCTTTCCCTGACGAAGCCAGAGCGTGGTCGTGGTGACTGTATCGAGGAAGCGTCGATCGTGGCTGACCAGGAGTACCGCGCCGGGAAAAGACTTCAGCCGCTCTTCCAGCGTCTCGATCATCGGGACGTCGAGATGGTTTGTCGGCTCGTCGAGGAGTAGCACGTCTGGATCCTGCGCGAAGGCCCGCGCGAGCGCGGCCCGACGGATTTGCCCGCCGGACAGGGTTTTCGGGCTTGCGGTCGGGTCGATACCGAACAGGCCAAGCTCGGCCTCGGCCATCCAGGATTCGTCTGCGCCTTCGCTGGCGTAATCGAGTACCGTCTCGAAGCGCGAAAGGTCCGGCTCCTGCTCGACAACGGAGACATCGGTGCCCGGCTGAAGCCAGAGGTCTCCGGCATCGGGTTCGTGCCGGCCAGTAACAAGCCTCATCAGCGTTGACTTGCCAGCGCCGTTTCGGCCGACAAGCGCAGCACGCTCGCCCTTGGCGAGGGTAAACGTCACACTGGTGAAGATGGGCGTCCCGCCGAATGTCAGCTCGACATCGGCGAGGCGCAGGATTGGAAGCTCTGCCATGTTTTCGTCGTGCGCGCGAGGAGCGCCTCAGGTCAAGCCAGTTCGATCAGGCCTTCAGCTTGTAGCCGCTACGGAACAGCCACCACACCCAGACGCAGGCGAGGAATGTAAAGGCGCCCGAAGCGATTACGCCGACGGTGAGATCGGAGTTGGACACGCCGATGAACCCGGCACGGAACCCGTCGATCAGGTAGAAGATCGGGTCGAAGTGAGCTGCCGTCTGGAATGGTTCGACGAGCACCTTGATGTCGTAGAACGTGCCGGACAGGAAGGTGAGTGGGACAATTACGAAGTTGGTCACTGCCGCAAGGTGGTCGAACTTGTCGGCCCAGATGCCGCCAACCGCGCCAAGCGCGGCTAGGAAAATGGTCGCCATGAGGCTGAACCAGAGCACCGGCCAGAAATTGACGATGTTGAGGTCTGCAAGCCCCGAAAGGTGAATGGCAAGGCCGCCGATGACACCGACCATCAAGCCACGCGTCACAGCGCCGAAGATGAAGCCGAGTGTGAGTTCGAGCGGCGATAGCGGCGGCATCAGGAAATCGACCTGGCTGCCCTGAACCTTGGAGATGGTCAGGGATGAGGACGTGTTCTGGAACGCGTTCTGCAGCATGGACATGATAACCAGGCCCGGAGCGAGGAAGGCGTTATAGTCCAGTCCTTCGAAATCTCCCGTCAGCTGGCCACGGCTGCCGAAGGCCAGTTTGAACACGGTCATGAAGAGAAGTGTCGTGACGACAGGCGCGAAAAGCGTCTGCATCCAGACTTTCAGGAACCGGCCGACTTCGCGCTTGTAAAGCGTCCAGAGGCCGATCCAGTTGATCGCGCCATAGGTTCTTGGTGGCGTTGGAAGCGGGCGGGCAGCTGCAGAAATCTCATCAGTCATCGCGGCTATTTAGGGGCTATGGCGCCCGATGACGATAGGTAAGTGGCGCGTTCAGAAGGTTTTTTCTCATCTGTCCACAGGCGCATACTAGATATAGAAAGGTTGTGGAGAAGCCGCATCAGGATGTTGTGTTTCGTTTCGCCGTTGATACGATATCTAGGTGGTTAACGGGGGTGGCTGATTTCAGCTGCTACAACATCTAGGGGTGCAAAGCGCCAGGAGGCAAGACATGTCTTGGACGGAAGAACGCGTCGAAGTTTTGAAAAAGCTCTGGGCAGAAGGCCATTCGGCCAGCCAGATCGCAAACCAGCTGGGCGGCGTAACCCGCAACGCCGTTATTGGAAAGGTTCACCGCCTCGGCCTGTCAGGCCGTGCAACACCGTCGCGCCCGGTCAAGCGCCCACCGCGTCTTGCGCGTCCGAAGCCGCGCATCCAGCAGACTGGAACAGCGCCAGTCGCGGCCGAGCCGAATTTTGAAGAAACCCGCGTCCGCCAGTCGGACCAGCAGGCACTCGCATCGGCGCTACAGCCAGCACCGGTTGCTGATGGTGAAGCAGCCACCATCCTGACCCTGCGCGACTCCATGTGCAAATGGCCGATCGGCGATCCTGCAGATCCGAAGTTTGCCTTTTGCGGCCGCAAGGCGGAATGCGGACCGTACTGTTCGGAACACGCGAAAGTGGCCTTCCAGCCGCAGCGCAAGCGTGACCGCAAGCGCGGCGATGACGAAAATTTTGCACGTCGGATCGCCGGCTAACGGCGGACACCAGGGAACACGCTTTCATTCTCAGGGCCAGGCCGGAAGGTCTGGCCCTGATTTTATGCGGGGTTAGCGCACCGCTTCATGAGTGGCATTGCCCGAATTCAGGCGGCTTCGGATTCCTTGGCCTCCGGCGCGGGCTCCGGTGGGCTTTCGACATCGAACCTGTCGGCCTCGCGTGACATCCAGTCGACGACTTTCTCTTCATCCACGCCGAGTTGCCGCAACACATCTGCTGCCATCTCGATCCCGATCGGCTTTCCCATCGCCAGCCAGGCGCGCATGCCGAGTGCTGAGAAGCGCTGCCGATCTGCTTCATTATCCACGGCAACGAAGCGAGGCGTGTCAGGAAATTCACGCTGGACCGCAGGTGTGAGGTCGCGTGATGTTTCGTAACGTGGTGCACCAATCACGACGGCGCGTGGCTCGGGGCCGGCGACCGCTTCGACCAGGCGCAGGTTTGCTGCATTGCCGAAAGATACCTTGTAGCCATCCGCAATGGCGGAGACGAAACGATCTGGCTCGGCATCGAGGCAGACATGAGGAATGCCGAAGTCCGAAAGCGCGTCCGCCGCGAGTCGTCCTGCCGGTGTCATGCCGAAGATAATGACCGGGCGGCTCGGGCCGATGGGCGTAATCTCGTTAACCGGACGGGTCTGCCCCCGGAACACGGACGCCACTTTCCTCGACAGTCGCATGCCGCCGCCGGCCCAGAATGGCGCGATAGCGAGAGATAGGGCGATTGAGCTGACAAGTATGGTCGCGACAAGGGGCGGCACCGTGTCGGATGTCGCCGTCAGAATGGAGAGCACGACGAGGGTAAATTCGGAGCCCTGAGCCAGCAGGAAGGTGAGCTGCACACTGCCCGGATTGCTCCATTTGTTTATCCGCGCTGCGACGAAGCCGAACAGCGTCTTAACGACGAGGATGGCTGCCGCAATTGCGATAACGAGCGGCCAGTACCGCGCGAGGACGCCTAGGTCGACGCTCAGGCCCACTGACATGAAGAAGAAGGAAAGGAGCAGTCCACGGAATGGCCCCGTTTCCATCTGCACCTGGTGTCGGAACGCAGTCCCCGAAACTGCCAGACCGGCAAGGAAGGCGCCCAGCGTTAGTGATAGCCCGATCTGTGCCGTCGCGGAGGCAGCGCCGAGCACAAGCAGCAGGGTTACAGCTGTGAACGCCTCCTGGTTTCGGGTTTGCGCCAGCATCTTGAAGATTGGCCCCATCAGGTACCGTCCGGCCGCGAAGGCAATCAGGAAGGCCAGAACCGCGAAGCCGGCCGCTTTTGCGAGATCCAGTGCCAGTGCCATGCCATCTGCGCCGTTGCCGAGCGAGTTGGCAAAGATGAGCAGGAAGATGGCCACGATATCCTGAAAGATCAGCACATGTGTGGTGGAGCGACCTAATGGACAGGAGCCAAGGCCTCGTTCGGCCATCACCCGCGAAACTACAGCCGTTGACGACAGGCCAAATGAGATTCCGAGCGCAAGTGCGACCGGCCAGTCGAGGCCGAAGAGCATGAGCGCTGCAGTGAAAGGAAAACTGGTCAGAACAAGGTGCGCAGGTGCCAGCCCAATCAGGTCCCGCCCGCTTTCGCGGATTTCGCGCAAGGAGACGTGGAGGCCTATGTCGAATAGCAGGAAGACCACGCCCAGCTCAGCGAGCAGGTGGGTGGATCCACTTTCCTCGATCAGCCCGAACGCGTGAGGGCCGATCAGGATGCCCACCGCAAGATAGCCTACGATAGGTGATAGTTTCAGCGCCTTGGATGCCATCGCCGCAGCGCCACCGGCCGCGAGAAGTGTCATCGCCGGGATCAGCGCGTCTACAGGTGTCGTTGCAGCATCCGCCATACAGCCTCCTAAATACCGATATGGAATAGCTCGGCGGCAAAAGAAAGGCCGCTGTCCAACCGATTAGACAGCGGCCTGCAGTCCTGGCCGACCTTACAGGAGGGCAATACCGGCCAGACTTGGTGTTCGGAAATTTACATCGAGCGCGCGATGGTGAAGACGACGGAGCCGTCATCATCGTCGAGGTCGGTACCGATATAGCGCACGTCGAAGTCGAAACCTTCGAAGGATGTCGTTACGCCGACGGAGTAGTCAGTGTAGTCGACGAAGCCTTCATCCTCATCACCGCTGGAGTAGCCGACAGTCGCGTCGAGACCGAAGTTCTCACCGAGAGGAACGCCCGCGCTAGCGGCATAGTAGAAGGCTTGACCCGTCTCGTAGTAGAACTCCGGGGAATAGGCAATCGATGCGCCGACATCCAGGAATTCGCCGACCGTGGTGCTGGCACCGGCGTAGAGTTCGACGAAGTTCTGCTCGGGATCATCCGGGGCATCCGGATAGATGTAGTAGATCGCACCGAGATCGAGATCAAAGGCACCCACAGTTGGTGTAAAGCCGGCATAGATGTCGATTTCTGTCGACGTGCCATCACCGAAATCGACGCCCGAGGCCCACGTGCCGACATAGAAAGAGTCAGACGCCCAGTCGAAGCCGCCGGAAACCATCGGCGCGCCGTCTGTCTGAGTGATGCCGCGGAACTTGTAGTCGCTCGTCAGGGCTACGTTTGCGCTCCATTCCCCCTCAGCCAGGGCTGGGGCGGCGATTGCCGTCGCAGCGACGGCCAGAGCGGCAAGGCGTGTGAATGATTTGCTCATAAGTACCTCCTTTGCGTCCTCATCACGGAGCAAGAGTGGAGGCGAGCCGGGGCTCATAGCTATGCGATACGACCGTCAGGCGATTATTTTTGCGCCGCCGCACGAAAATCGGGCAAACGGCGCAATATCAGCCTGCAAAAGGTGCGGGTCGTGGGCTTAGCGTGCGCTCAGCGGCGCATAGCCAAGGTGCATGCCAGCATCGACGAGCAGGGTTTCACCGGTCACGTGGCGTGAGTGATCGGTCAGGAAAAATACCGCGGAATCAGCGATGTCGTCCGGACCGCTCGCCACACCGAGTGGCGTGCTGCGAGCGACGCCCTCAGCCATGCGGTTGTATTGATCCTCGTCCATGCGGTCCTTGAACCAACGCGTGCCGATGAAGCCCGGACATACCGCATTTACCCGAATTGCCGGGGCCAGTGCTCGTGCAAGAGACAGTGTCATCGTATTCAGGGCGCCTTTTGTGGCTGCATAAGCCACTGACGAACCGATTCCAGTGACGCCTGCGATCGAAGATACATTGAGAACCGCTGAGGCTCGGCCGCTCTCCTCATAGGCTTTGACCAGAAGCGGTTTGCAGGCCTGCATCAGCAGGAATGGGCCAGCGACATTCACTGCATAGGTGTCCATGAAGTCGTCGCGCGACAGCGCATCAAGGTCGGAATGGTCTCGTGCATGGCGGGTGATGCCTGCATTGTTAACCAGAATATCGAGACGCCCCCAACCGCTCGCTGCGTCGGCGAGTTTGCGGCAGCCTTCGTCAGTTGAGACATCAGCTGAAACCAGTTGTGCCTGCGCGCCAAGACGGTTGCATTCGGCCACCGTTTCTTCAGCGTCGCTGATGCTACGCGTGCAATTAATGATGAGGTCGGCGCCGCGTTCGGCAAGCCGTACGGCGATGGAGCGGCCGAGGCCGGTTGCTGAGCCGGTGACGAGCGCCTTGCGGCCTGCGAGATCTTTTTCTGCCAAGATATCCTCCAGTTTTCGCACCTGTTTGGAGTGCGGTCCGCTGCAGGTCAAACTCAAATTTGCCGGATCACGCTTTGTGATACGGCAGGCCAGCTTCAATGCTTACTGCACGATAGAGCTGTTCGACGAGCATGGCGCGCACGAAGCGGTGCGGCCAGGTCTGCTTGCCAAATGCCATCGTCTCCGTCACGGCGGAGCGGATCGAGCTGCCGTAGCCTTCAGCGCCTCCAATCAGGAAGCAAAGATCGGGTGTGCCCCGGTCTCGCAGGGTCGCGAGGTAAGAAGAGAAGGCGGTTGAGCGGTATTCGCGGCCATGTTCATCCAGACGGATGGCGTGGGCGCCTTGGGGCAGTTTCGCAATCAGGCGGTCTGCCTCTGCGTCGAGGCCCCCGCCACTCTCAACCTCGACTAGGTCGAGTGATCTATAACCGAGGGCGCGCCCAGCTTTACGGAACCGGTCGACATAATCATCAAACAGGTCGAGTTCCGGGCCTGACTTCAGACGCCCGACAGCAAGAATTGTGAGTTTCACGAAACGGGCTCAGCCAGTTCGCTCAGGCGTGGCCGTGAGCGCTATCGTCAGACCAGATCTTTTCGAGATTGTAGAAGGATCGCACTTCCGGGCGGAAGAGATGGATGATGATGTCGCCAATGTCCAGGAGCACCCAGTCAGCATTCGGCATGCCTTCCAGCTTCACCGGGCGGCCCGTAGCATCCTTTACCGTTTGCGCGAGATGATCAGCAATAGCCGCGACGTGGCGCGCAGAACGGCCAGACGCAATGATCATGATGTCGGCGAGGGAAGATTTGCCTTCGAGGTTGATGACGGTGACGTCTTCGGCCTTGTCATCCTCGAGAGAGCTGACGACGGTATCGGCAAGCGCGCGGATATCGTCAACGCTGGCATTAGCGGCCTTGAGTGGCTGCGTATGTGTAGCGGGCAGGGCTTCAATTCCTTTTACTTCGACTCATGGGAACATAGCACGCGAGGCGGCCCGGCTCTAGCGTTTTTGGCTTTGAGAGCGCAGTTCGGTCGAGGAGGTCCGGTCGAACGGTGCCTTGAGGTACACCCAGGCAGGTGCCTCCTTGTCTGCCAGAAGCGCGGCATCGCGTTCACGTAGCCGATGGGGGGCGTATCGCCGCGCAAATGGTGACCGCAGCGCCCGCGGTCCTGCAGAGGGGCGCGAGACGATGCAAATCGGCAGGGCTTCAGCCACTTTTTGCCATTGCCGCCAATCATGGAAATTCCGCAGGCTGTCAGCGCCCATCAGCCACACGAATTGAGCTTTGGGGCTATGCTGTACGAAATGAGCGAGCACATCGACCGTG
>JAYZBJ010000156.1:0-21831 GCA_036338795.1 Pseudomonadota bacterium
TGCCGGATGGCCGGCTGGACATGTTTCAGCAGGATGCAAACCTTCTCTATCTGAAGGAAGCCAATGGCGCGCGGCCGAAATTCCGCTCGTTCTTTGCGCGTTCCCCTCTGGCCACTGGCATCCTGTCCGGCCGCCTGTCGCAAGAGTCGACTTTCCCGGCAGACGATCATCGTTCCGGCTGGCTGAAGGGTGACAGGCTTGCCTCTCTGGTAGCACGGGTCGAAGCGATCAAGTCTGTCCTGCCCGCTGGCATGAGCGTGCCTTCCGCCGCCCGTCGTTTCCTGCTCCATCATGACGCAATCGACTACGTGATTTGCGGCATCGGTCGTCCTGAACACCTGGACGGCCTGATCGAAGACGCTTCGGCTGATCCGCTGCCCCAGGACGTATCGGATGCCCTGGTCGCTCTTCACGACCGGGACTTCGACCGGCCGGAAGAGGAATCGGGACTTGGCTACTGACGTCACCCAGGAAATGCCCGGCAAAGGCAAGCGTAAAGGCAAGGCCGCAAAGCCGAAGCAGAAAAAGGTGCGGCGGGTTGTCTACAGCCCCGCATACCGTGCGAAGGGCGGCCTGTTCCAGGCGCTGCGCACCTATCTAGGCGAAATCTGGCGGGACCGCTGGCAAATCTGGATGAACTTCCTGAGGAAGTTCAAATCGTCCTACAGCACAACATTTTTCGGCATGTTCTGGGCGTTTGCGCTGCCGCTCGTGCCGATCGGGGCTTACACCTTGCTGGCGACGATGCGTGTCGTGTCGACCACCGATGACATGTCCCATCTGGTTTACATCGCGCTGGGTGTCACGCTTTACGCTTATATCACCGCGCCGATCGAGCAGACCATGGCCGCGCTCAAGAGCGACATGGCGCTGCTTTCCAAAACGCACATCGGTGTTTTCTCCGTCATTCTCGGGCGGTTCGGCAATATCGCGTTCGAAACACTCGTGCGGCTTGGCCTGATCGGCATCCTGATGGCCTTTTTCGGAAGTTATCCGACGCAGTGGCAGTCTTTGTACTTCATCCCGTTGCTGGCGGTTGCCTTCCTGGCCTCCCTCGGCGTTGGGCTTGTGCTGGCGATCTTCAACGCCGTGGCGTCCGACGTGGAGAAGGTGGTCAGCGTCGTCATCCGGTTCGGCGTGTTCTTTTCCGCCGTGTTCTTCCCGATGCCTCAGGATGGGCTTTCAGGACAGATGACCGACTTCAATGCGCTGCATACGTTCGTCGACGGCTTGCGCCATTTGCTGGTCAAGGGATACTTGCCGGAATGGGAGCTCATGGCTTGGACAGCCGGTGGCGGCATGGCATTGTTTTTCATCGCTCTGTCGCTTTTTTACAGGGCTGAGCCGCACCTGCGCGCATCGGGATAGGGACGCAGATGGTAGAGTCATCGAATGACGTCGTTCTCAGGGCTTCTGGTGTTTTCAAGAAGTTTGGACGCAATCACCTGGTTTCGCGCCGCCAGCTGGCTGGCCGCCTTGGAGCAGTGCTGCGCGGAAAGTCGGCAGAACACAGGCAGATCAAGAGCGGCGATTTCTGGTCGCTACAGGACATAAACCTAGAGGTCTGCCGTGGTGAAGTGCTCGGCGTGATCGGCCTCAACGGCGCGGGCAAGAGTACGCTGTTGCGTGTTCTTCACGGCCTGCTCCCGCCTGACCTTGGTGAGATCGAGGTGAATGGCGAGACGGGTGCGCTGATCGAGCTTGGTGCCGGTTTTGAGGCGAGCCTTTCGGGCCGCGAGAACGTCTTCATCAAGGGCGCCCTGATGGGCCGGTCCCGGCGCGAAATGGAAGACCTTTTCCCGTTAATCCAGGAATTTTCGGAGATCGGGGATTTCATCAATTCTCCGATGTCGAGCTATTCATCGGGCATGCGGCTCAGGCTGGCATTCGCGATTGCCTCGACCATCAAGCCGGACCTGCTGCTGCTCGACGAGATCGTTTCCGTGGGTGATTTCACCTTCAAACAGAAGTGCCGCAGCCGTCTGAACGAGATGTCTGAGAAGGCAGGGGTTGTCTTTGCATCGCACTCGATGAGCGACATCCGCTCCATGTGCACGAAGGCCATCGTGCTTCAGAAAGGCAAGATCATGTTCCGCGGAGAACCTGATCTTGCGATCGATTTCTACACGGACATGCAGGCGCAGATTGAATCCAAACGCGTCGCGCCAGCGGCGAAACCGGCCCCGGTCGAAGCGCCTGCAAGCGAAGAAGCTGCCGCTGCGCCCAAGCAGCCCGCCTACAATCCCGGCGATCATGTGGTGAAGGATACGCGCTACGGTGTGATCGCGATGGATCGCACCAAGGTGCTGCGCGCCGACCATTTCTGGAAAATGGATGGCAAGCCAGCCAACGTGCTCGATACCTGTAAGCCCGCTTCCTTCCATTTCGAGGTCGAGTGCTTGCAGACTATCGAGGACCTGGAAATCGGAATCATGATCTGGGATGAGAAGGGCAACAAGATCGCCCCGATCACGACGGAATTCGTGAAGCCGCACCTCTTGCGGGAAGCGTCTTCCAAGGTCCGCGGGGACGTCTGCCTGCCGCAGTTTTCGCTGGTTCCGGGCCGCTACATCACGACGATAGCTATCTCCGAGAAGGGGGTTCTTCTCTATCGCAATGTGCTCGAGGAAATCAGCGTGGTGTCCAGCGCTCGGCCTATCGGTGTGGTGCGGCTGCCTGCGGAGTGGACCTTCGAAATTGATGCCGACCGGGCCTGACGCCCAAACAACCAGCTGTCTTCAGCGCTGGCTATAGCCAAACCGCTCCAGAGCGTTTCGCTCGAGGTCCTGCATCTTCACGATCTGATTTTCTGTCCAGTCGGTGGTCAGTGACTTCAGCGACTGGTTCTCATGTTTGGGCGCTTCGGGGGCTCGCCAGCCATAAGTCCTGCAGAGCTCACGAAACGATGCGTGGAGCGACTCCATCTTGATGATGTGGTCGACCGTAGCCGTCGATTGGTGCGAGCCGAGATACTCCTCGTACATGCTTGATACGAAGCCCGGCTGGTCACTGATGACATTGTCGATGAACGTCCGGAATGAGCGGTCGTGGCAGTGTGCGATGCGGCGCAAAGGGTGCCAGACGCCTTCACCGATCCACGTGTCAAAGTTCGGGCGGCCATTCGCGTCGAGCGTCTCTTCCCTGTCAGTCACTTTCGGGCTGAGAAGATAGCGCCACCATGACTCATACCAGGTCAGCGGATGGCGGACCGTCGAGAAGGAAACATCGAAGGCGTCCGAGACCTCGTGAATCCGGCTGTGTTTCTTGTCGGATGGCGCATTCAGGTGCGTTGTGACGACGCCGCCCGGATAGACAGACCGCCACAAATGCGCAGCGCTTGTGCCGCCACACTTCGGAATATGCAGGAAGAGGGCAATTTGCGGCCGGTTGTCCATGCGCCGCTGCCGTGCAGCGTCAGACGCTTCCGGTGCGGGCATGGCACGGGACGTTTTGAGAAGCTCGACGTCGGTGACGAAAAGGGGCATGCGCGCAGCCGTCAGTGGATATGAAAACGGCCTGCAGGACACCTGCAGGCCGTCTTGAATTTACATTCGCAAATCAGACGCTCTCAGTAGCCGTCCACTTCAGCTTGCGGCGTGTTTCGATCTCGATCGGCAGCAGCTCTTCAGCCTTGTAGCTCATGCCGTCTGCGACGACGTGCAGGTCGCGCACCAGCTTGCGAAGACCATCGGGCTCGAGGGAGGCCGCGTGGTCGGTACCCTTCCAGGTCCGGTCGAGCGTGTAGTGGCGCTCAATCCATTCGGCACCGAGCGTGTAGGCGGCGATATCCAGAGCGATACCGAGGTGGTGGCCAGAGAAACCGATCGCCTCAACACGATGATCGAACTTTTCCTTCAGGCGGGTAATCTCGAACAGCGCCGTCTGATCTGCCGGAACTGGGTAACCGGACGTGCACGCATAGAGCAGCAGGTCCTTGGCGCGGCCCTTCTTTTCGAAGAACTGAACGATTTCTTCCTCTTCGTCCTGCGTGGTCATGCCGAGAGAAAGCTGGATCTTTCCCTTGAACTCGTCACACAGCACGCCGAGCATTTCGAAGTGCAGGTTGGACGCGGAAGGGACCTTGAGAAACTCAGGTTGCAGCGACGCCATCTCGCGAGCGGATGTCACGTCCCAGACGGACGTCGAATAGCCGATGCCGGTTTCTTCGCAATACTCCATCAGCTCTTTGTGCTGATCCACCGTGAATTCGAGATATTCGCGGTGCTCGCCATAGGTGTCGCCATAAGCATTGGACGGCACGGGGTGCGGAGCGTTGTACTGTTCCGGCGGCAGGAGTTCCTTGTTATTGCGCTTCTGGAACTTCACGAAGTCTGCGTGGCAGAAGACTTTCGCAATAGAAATCATTTCCTTGGCGATTTTCATATCGCCTTTGTGGTTGCAGCCGATTTCGGCAACGATCTTGGGGGCTTTCACATCGCGCTCCGTTCACTCGTTGAACACAAACCTCGTTACCCAAGAAGCTGATGGGACACAACCTTACAATGTTGCCGTGCTGGCATGCGTCAGAGCGGCAGTTACCGTCCTCCGAGGTGTCATTGCGATGTGGTGATTGAGACTTTCGCCATGGGCATTGGCCGGAAATTTTCCGGATTGCCGAAACCGCTCGAGTGCGGCGACTGTCTCGCGCGGAAATGCACAATTCCTGACCAATGGATGGTGTAGCTCCGGCATCACGTCCAGCGCACCGCTTTCGCAGAAAATGACGGGAATGCCTGCCGCGAGACAGTTTACAAAAGCGGTCGATGAGACGGTGACCGCCACGTCGACATCGAGATTTATACCGGCATCCGAAAGACGTTCGCGTCCGATGACTGCCGCGTCTTCGCCGGCCGCGTCCGTCACCTCGGCAGCATCTGCCTCGGTTTGGGATGGATGAAGTTTAACGCTGAGCTCATACTGGCTGAGGGCGCCGATCAGCGGCAGGTAGCGATTTTGCCAGTCTTTCCGGCTCATCCGCCGATAGCGAAGAAAGCACTGGTCGAGGAAAAGGACGCGGAGTGGGCGGTCCGTAGCTGGCGGGCGGTAATCATCCGCGAGACGGTCCGGCCGCAAGAGCGGACCTGTCACCTCGACCTGATCGGGGTCGAGCCCCCACTGATTGATCAGCCGCGACCTCATCGCCTCCCCGAACACCAGAGCCCGGTCAGGCCGGGTTATGCCGAATGTGTGATGCCGGTACAGAAGCCCGTTCAGGCGTGTTCGCAGGCGAGGGCGGGGCGTGTGCGGGGCAAGCCGGTCGAGGCGCGAGGTCAGGGGCCAAAGCCATCGCCGAAGCCCAAGGGAGCGTTGCATGTCAAAGCTGAGGAACCCGTCCTGCAAGAGCGTCCGGTGAGCGCCCGCAGATCTCGCGGCCATGCTGACGGCCTGAGCCAGCCACCCCTGATCCTGGAACTGGAGAAGCCGACGATCGGAGAGGAGCAGGCTGACTGACTGCTGAGCGGCTTTCCATGCTGTGGCTGGCGAGGTGTCATTCGGCAGATCAAGCAAGGTGACCGGGACGAGCGAGCTGAGCGGGTCAAAGCGGTTCGTCGCGACGACATGATCTATCTGGACCTTCGCCTCATTCACGAGTGCCTCAATCATCGCTGCATGCGTGTCGGACTCGCACATCGCCACGAAGGGCAGGGAAGGGGCATCGGGGCGAAAGTTCACGTTGAATACTTGGCCGCATTTCAGGCTGCGGGGCAACAATGCGGGGCAGAAGAGAGCCCTTCACGTTTGACAATGTGCTGAGCGCTGCCGCATTGCTGGCAACGGTATCGCTGAAAAGGACAAACGCCCGATGGCGTCAATTGATACATTGGTGGTCACGCGGACACGCAACCGGCCTGCATTCCTGAAGCGGGCTGCCGAAAGCATCGCTGCGCAACGCTATGACAGGTTCGCCTGGGTCGTCGTGAATGATGGCGGCGAGCGCGATCCCGTCGATGCTGTCCTCAGGACACTTCCGGCGTCACTATCCTGCGAGGCGATACACCTTGCTGAAAATGTCGGTATGGAGGCCGCCGGCAATGCCGGCATGGCCAGCCTTCTTGGCGATGGTGCCAGCTTCGCTGCCCTTCACGATGATGATGACCGCTGGTCACCGGAATTTCTTTCACGGATGACCGCCATCCTCGCCGCCGATGCCGATCTCGCTGGCGCTGTTTGTGACTGGGAGGAGGTCGAAGAGCGGATATCGGAAGGCGAAATTTCGGTACAGGGCGAAGGAACGGCCATGACGCCCGGACCGCTCACCTTGCCGCGTATGGCCGTGCGCAACCGCTTTCCACCGATCTCGCTCCTGTTCCGCAAGCAGGCCTGGAAGGCCGCGGGCGGTTTTTCCGAGAGGCTGCCCGTTCTGGGAGACTGGGACTTCAATCTCCGCCTCTTGCTTCAGGGAGACCTCGCCACATGCCCACATCGCCTCGCCTATCAGCATGTGAGACCGCAGGCATCAGGTGATGCAGCAAACTCCGTCACGGCGGGGCAGGAGCTTCACAAGGTGATGCGCACTCGGCTGATCAATGACTATGTCCGCAGGGAGGTTTCATCTGGAAAGCCGGGCCTGGGCACCCTATTGGCGCAGGCCGACATTCTCGAAGATGGCCTGGCACGTACCTCCCTGAAATCGAGGCTTCGACGTGTTCTGGGGCTCGGTGGCCGCTCGGGCGACTAGCAGAAAAAGAAGTATCGAAACGACTGGCTGGAACCGAACCGGTTTTCGATCCAGATGCCGCCGCTCACAGTGCCGATATTCAGCTGAGTGTCCGCTCCTGTCGTCCCGTTCAGCGCCTGATTGGGATAGGCGCCCAGCTTGCCGCCATTGGCGAGGATCGCCATAGCCGGTGTCGCGCCTGCATCAAAGCAGATGATGCCTGAATTCGGCACTTGCGGAAATGTTTCAGAATAGAGGGTGACGGCCATCATGCCACTCGCGGCAGGCGGCTGGATCATCAGGGCGGTATCATTGTCCAGTGTGACCTCGCCGGAGTGGACACCCTTTGCGAGGACTTCACCGGTCGCGGGTTTCGTGGCGAGGGCCGTCTCCCATGCGTTTCCGTCAGGACTGACCTTCACGCTCAACCGGTCACCGCCCGCCAGCCCGATCTCGCATCGCCCGCTGAACCCCGTCTGGAATACCAGGCTCGCTGTATCAGAAAGGGCCGCCTTGTTGATGACCAGTCGATGGTCGCTTCCTTCGTGTGACAACAGACTTGCCGGAGACGAAAGTGCGAACCGGTTGGTGACGTCCGCGGCGGCGTTCACGCCGAGAAAATCCGTCTGATTGCCGGCCTCCACCAGCTTGTCCCAGCTGGTGCCAGTCCAGACCCGAATAGCGCTTTCGTTTGAAACCCAGGCCTGCCAGCCGGTCCTCGGGGTGACGAACGCCCATGTCCCGTCATACCAGCCTGCCAATTGACCGGACCGGCCGCTCCAGTCGCCAGAGGGGGACGCAGAGACGATGTAGCAAGCCCCCTCGTCAGGTGTTGCGGGCGGCTCATCCAGAACGCTCTGCGCCACAGTCTGCACCAAGGCATCAAGCCGCCTCAGGCTTTCATTCAGCGTTACATGCTTCTGGGCCTGATTTTGCTGCAAGTAGGGCAGTTGAAGATTTGGCGTCATGCGGCGTACGTCCTGTCATTGCGTGTCAACGCCACACAGGATAGTGGATGCGTTTTCCGGTCGGATATTTCCGATGCGTGTTTATTCGGCGCACGGTGCGAAGGCAGGGAGCGCCCGCAGGCCGGGCAACGTCGCAGGATCAGATCAGGGACGAAATTACGTGGAAACGATCGCAATCATCCCCGCTCGCGGCGGGTCAAAAGGAATTCCTGGCAAGAACCTGAAGCGTATCAATGGACGCTCTCTCCTGCAGAGATCCATAGATGCTGCGCTCGGCTCGTCTGCCGTGTCGGCCGTATACGTGACCTCCGATGATGATGCGATCCTTGAGGAAGCGACCCGTTGCGGCGCCCGGACCATTCGGCGTCCTGATGAGCTCGCCAATGATACGGCGAGTTCTGAATCGGCGCTCTTTCACGCGATTGAGGTGATCGAAGCCGGCGGCGTGAAGATCGACACGCTCCTGTTCATGCAATGCACGTCTCCTTTCGTGCAGACGCAGGATGTCGATGGGCTGTTGAGCGCCATGGTGGATGAGGGCGCCGACTGCGCACTCACGGTCACAGCTTTTCACGGGTTCCTCTGGGCACCCGGCGAAACCGGCGTTGAGCCTGTCGGTCATGAAAAACATCATCGCCCCCGCCGGCAGGATCGCGACCCTGTCTTCCTTGAGACCGGGGCTGCCTATGCCATGAAAGCGGACGGCTTCAAGGCGGCCCGCCACCGCTTTTTCGGCACCGTGGCGCACTATGTCGTCGATGACATTCGATCAGCGGAAATTGACGAGCCGCTCGATCTTCAGATTGCCAATGAGATTGCCCGCAGCCTCGAAGCCCCGAATGGCATGAGCCTGCTCCCTGCCAAGGTCTCAGCCCTGTTGCTGGATTTCGACGGGGTTATGACCGATGATCTTGCCAGCGTCGACCAGGATGGCAAGGAAGCTGTCCGCGTGAGCCGGTCAGACGGGATGGGGCTGGAGCGCCTGAGAAAGCTGACTGACGTGCAGGTCTGCGTCGTTTCCAAGGAAACCAACCCGGTCGTGTCGGCCCGATGCAGGAAACTGGGCGTGCCATGTATGCAGGGGATTGAGGACAAGGTCGGCAGGGTCAGGAAATGGTCAGCCGAGAGCGGTGTCCCGCTGTCAGAAGTCGTATTTGTCGGCAACGACCTGAACGACCTGCCGGTCTTCGACCTGGTCGGTGCGTCGGTTGTCCCGGTAGACGCATTCGAAACCGTGCGGAATGCGGCGGACCTCATCCTGACCAAGCCAGGTGGACGCGGAGCTGTAAGGGAAATTTGCGAGCTGTTGATCGAACGGTTCGGACCGTCCCAATAGGCGGTGAAACGCTTGCCTACGCGCTCGTCATGAAGGGCAGGGACGCGAACGATAAGACAATGACGACAGCGACGGCTATGCCGACCCGTCCCATGATGTTTCTCCAGCCATCAGAAACGAGATCCAGGTCTTTTTCGCCGCTTGAACGCATAGCTCACCTTTTCACTGTTCTTCGAACCGAGAGCGACGCACGCTGTAAAGTGCAGGTTTTTTCGCTGCGATTATCGCTCGCTGACTGCAATCACGGTTGCGCGGTTCATGCTTAACAGTCAACAGCGTTACGTGAAAGTAATTGGCTCGTTCTGCCGGATTGCACGCATCCTGGGCTGTCGCGGCAGGAGCTGTCTCAAGGGCTCACATTCCAATCTTCCAGATAGGCTGAGCCATCCGGCCTGATCTTTAGAATACCGTAGGCACCCGTTTTCAGTTTCAGGCTGTGTCCTTCGCCGTCAGCGCCAGCGGCCAGCAAGGCAAACCGGGCGATGCCATTGCTGGTCACGGCAAGGACGTTCGTTTCGCTTGTGAATGCGCCGACTTCGGCGAAGAAGTTCTTCCAGTCCTGAATCAGCGCGTCAGGGTCGACTTTCCAGCCAGGCGGTGGCGTCGCCTCGGCCTCCCACGCGTCCAGCGCGGCTTGACCGATACGGTCGACCACAGCGGCTTCGGGCTGGTTTTCGTCAGGACCGTAATCGACCTCTCGCAAGAAATCTTCGATACGGATTTCGAGGCCCGGAGGCTGGTCGGCGACGATGGTTTCAGCAGTTTCGCGGGTCCGCTTCAAAGGGCCCGCGATGGCGCCCCCGAAATGAATGCCTTCATCGCGGAAGTGTTCGGCGAGTGCGCGTGCTTGCGTTTGTCCGGATGTGGACAGAGCGAGATCGGTTCGCGCGCCAACACGCGTTACCCTGTCTCCCTTGTCGAAGGTGTTGCCATGCCGGACGATGTAGAGTTGAGGCATCAGGCGCCTCCTTCAAGCGGATCACCATGCTCGTCGATCAGCTTTTCGGCAAACCGCGCATCTTCTGGCGTATCGATGCCCCACATGGCATTCGCTTCGGCTTTGATGGCTACACTCATGATCCGCATACCGTTCTCAAGGAAGCGGAGCTGCTCCAGCCCTTCAAGCTCCTCATAGTAGCCAACGGGGAGTTGCGCGAAACGTTCCAGAGCGGGCATGCGGTAGCCGTAGAGACCGATATGACGCCAGACCGGAGACATCGGCCCCGCGGCGCGAAGCTTCTCCTCCTTGCGGATTGACGGCAGGACCTGCTTCGAAAACCAGATCGCTTCACCGTCAGGGCGGCGTACGCAGCTCGTCCCGCTGAACGGTTCTCTTGTTTTCTGATCGCGGACAGTGTCGAGAGCGGCCCAGTCAAGCTGGACGACAGGGGTCACAACGTCGAGGTCACACGTCTTCGCCGCTTCGATAAGTGCGTCGAGATAGGCAGGCGGTGTAAACGGCGCATCACCCTGGAGGTTCAGGACGAAATCGGGCTGCTCATCCTGCAGCCTTGCCGCCGCGAGCGCCCGGTCTGTTCCTGAAGGAAGGTCCGGGTCTGTCATGACAAAGGGCGCACCGATGTCCTGCGCGTGTTCCGCGATGGCATCATGATCCGTCGCAATTACGAAAGACACGTCATCGCGCTTTGCGGCGGCTTGTCTCGCGACATGAGTGACGCGGGCAAGGAGTGTGTGACCGGCAATAGGCTGAAGGGGTTTGCCCAAAAACCGGGTCGATCCGTACCGGGCCGGGATGACGATGAGCGTCTGCATGAAAACCTCAATACTGTATTCGCGAACAGTCCTGCTGCGGTGTGGCTAGGCATCCGCCGACCGTCAAGGGCAGGGAGCAATAGGCGTTCGCCGGGTTGTCCTCACAGGCAGCATTGTCTATGCGCTCGCTTATCAGACGAGGAACCCGGTCATGTCGATGTTAAAGCTTGGATCTTCTGGAGTAACGATTGGCGAAGGCCAGCCGCTGACCGTCATGGCGGGCATGAATGTGCTGGAAAGCAAGGACCTTGCATTGCGTATTTGCGAACACCTCAAAGGTGTCTGCGAGCGCCTGTCGCTGCCCTACATCTTCAAGGCGAGCTTCGACAAGGCGAACCGGTCCTCGATTAGCTCGTATCGCGGCCCCGGCATCGATGACGGCCTTGAAATCCTCGCAGCCGTGAAAGCAGAATTCGGCGTGCCGATTGTGACGGACTACCACACCCCGGAGCAGGCAGAGCCTGTTGCCGAAGTGGCAGAAGTCATCCAGGTCCCGGCCTTTCTCTGCCGCCAGACCGACCTCGTCGTCGCTGGTGCGAAGGCGGTGATGGCGCGTGACGGGTGGCTGCACGTCAAGAAAGCCCAGTTCCTTGCGCCGTGGGACTGCAAGAACATTATCAGCAAGGTGGGCGAAGTTACCGGCGCGAAGAACCCGACCATTCTTTGCGAGCGCGGTGCGAGCTTCGGCTACAACAACCTCACCGTGGACATGCTTGGTATTCCCGCAATGAAGCAGCTTGGCGTGCCGGTCACCATCGACGCGACCCATGCTGTGCAGCTGCCGGGCGCTGACCCGCGCACGTCTGGCGGTTCAACCGGCGGTCGCCGTGAAGGCGTGCCGATTATCGCGAAATCGGCTGTTGCGGCTGGTGCGGATGGGGTGTTCCTTGAGTTCCATCCGGATCCGGACAAGGCGCTTTGTGACGGGCCAAGCTGCCTGCCGCTCGACGGTGCTGAAGCCCTGCTGAAGACGCTCAAGACGATCCACGAGACCGTCAACGGCTAGTGCTTAGCCTGGCGTCTTGGGGTTCACGGCGATCAGGTTGATCAGATAGACAAGGTCGGCGTTTGGCGGGATCGCTTCGCCGAGCCCCGCCTTGCCATAAGCAATGCGTGCCGGGATATGGGCCATCCAGATGTCTCCCGGCTGCATCAGTGTCAGAGCCTGGGCAAACCCGGGAATGAGATTGCCGGCCTGTACTTGCAATGGCGTTTCGGACTGCCAGGTCGTGCCGACAACTTTTCCCGTATCATTGACCCGCGCCTCATAATCGAGCGCGACCATGTCATCTGCGGTAACCTGTTTGCCTTCGGCGCTGCCACTTTCGATCACGAAATAGGAGAGGCCGGAGGAAAGGGTCTTTACGCCTTCCTTTTCGCCATCCCACGGCAGGAAAGCCGCCCAAAGAGCATCGTCGGCACCAAGAGCCCCTCCATTACCGGCAACCTCTGCGTCGTTCGCGTTGATGAAGCCCTCAAGCTTGATGCGGAACACGAGGTCGGCATTGGGCGGTATGCCGCCGCCCGGAGACGAGGCGCCATAAGCAAGGGCTGATGGGATGTAAGCCAGCCAGTCATCACCCGGCGTCATCTTCAGGAGGATTTCGTTCCAGCCTTGAATGAGCTCTCCGAGGGTGAACACGCTGGGCTCACCGCGACCGTAGGAGCTGTCGACCTCGGTGCCATCGCTGGCTAGATAGGCCTGGTAACTCACGACGATGCGTGCGCCCGGTTTCGGCGATGCCTTGCCGTCTGGCCCCGCGGATATCTCGATCCAGCGCAGACCGTTCGGATCTTCCATCACAGGGGCGCAGCCATCGGGGAAAGGCGGCTGGTAGGCTGCCGGGCCTGACGTGATGGTCGCGCATGGATCGACCGCTAGCGGGGCTCTGTCCGGGGCGGACTGGCAGGCCGACGCGGCAAGAACAGCGGCGATGGCGATACCAGACCGGGCAATGATGCGGCGTCTCAAAGGCGAGGCTCCTGTCCCTGATTCGACGGTGACAGGTTATTGCGTCTCCAGCACGTCCACCAGTTCTACCTCGAAATTGAGGTCTGCATTTGGCGGGATGGCGCCCGGATAGCCGCGCTCGCCATAGCCGATTTCGGATGGAATGTGCACGAGCCAACGATCGCCCGGCTTCATCATGGTGAGCGCTTCCTTCCAGCCGGGGATAACCTCGTTTGGCCGTATCATCAGTGGCTGCCCACGCTGGAAGGCACTATCAAAGACTTCACCGTCTTCGGCAAACCGGCCCTCGTAGAACACAACGGCCGTATCCGATGGCGTCGGGCTCGTGCCAGCTTCGTCGCCGCTTTCGAGAACGATGTATTCTAGGCCGGAGTCGGTCGTCTGCACGCCTTCATTGGACGAGTCCCAGGGTGTGTAGGCGTTCCAGGATTCCTCGTCTGCTGGCTTGGGCTCGAAGACCTTCATCAGCTCCACGCGGAAGACGAGATCGTCTCCTGGCTTGATGATGCCGCCCGGGCGCGGGCTTTGGCCGTAGCCGAGGTCTGACGGGATGTAGAAAATATACTCATCCCCCTCGGACATGAGCTGCAGGCCCTGTGTCCAGCCTGGGATGACCTGGCCGACACCGAAGATCGCTGGCTGGCCTGTGCCGAAATTGCCGTCGAAGACCGTGCCATCCGTCAGGCGGCCTTCATAGAAGACCTGAACCGTCGACGAGATTTCCGGCGATGCGCCGCCTTCGGGGCCTTCCTTGACCACCTTGTATTTGAGGCCACCCTCGGCATCTTCCATCTCGACCTGAGCTTCCTCCCACGGGAAGTAGCTTTCGAAATCGGTGTCGGATGCGCCGCCACAGGCCGAAAGGCCGAGGGCGAAGCTGGCGAAGATAAGCGTGCGGACTGATTTCATGTCACTTCCCTGTCGTGGTCGTGTCTGCGAACTAGTACCGGCGCGGCGGATAACCAGCCTGCGCCAGCGCATCGATGATTTCCTGCGTATGCTGGGCATCGCGCGTTTCCATCAGAATATCGAATTCGGCACCCTTGGCCGGCACATCAAGCGCGATGCGGTTGTGTGCCACTTCCATGATGTTCGCGCCATTGTCCCCGATGATCTTGGAGACGAGCGCGAGCAGGCCGGGGCGATCATCGCCGATGATGCGGATGTTCGAAAGGCGTTTCTCGCGAACAAGGGCGCGGGTCAGCACCGAGGCGAGCAGGCGGGTGTCGATATTGCCGCCGCAAAGGATCAGTCCAATGCGCTTGCCCGTAAACCTCGATGGGTGAGCGAGCAGAGCCGCGAGGCCCGCCGCGCCTGCGCCCTCGGCAATGGTCTTTTCAACATCAGCGAACAGCGTGATGGCGCGCTCAAGGTGTTCTTCCTCGACGAGGAGAATCTCATCGACGAGCTCGCGGACAACTTCCTGCGTCAGGTGGCCCGGCGTTTTCACGGAGATGCCTTCAGCGATGGAGGCGCCGCCCGTCTTCGCTTCCTTACCCTGCATGGCCGCGAGCATGCTTGGATACATTGCGGCCTGCACGCCGATTACCTTGATCTCAGGATTGAGCGTCTTGGCTACGGTCGCCGCACCGGCGATCAGCCCGCCGCCCCCGATCGGAACGACCAGCACGTCTAAATCTGGCCCATCCTCAAACATTTCGAGGGCCGCGGTGCCCTGACCGGCCATGATCTCGGGATCATCAAACGGATGGATGAAGGTGAGGCCTTCGCGTTGGCGCACCGTCTCTGCGTGGGCTTTGGCCTCATCGAATGTGTTGCCTTCCAGAAGGACGCGGGCACCGAACGCGCGGGTGTGTTCAACCTTGTTGAACGGCGTCGTGACCGGCATGGCGATGGTTACCGGAATGCCGAGCCGGCGACCGTGATAGGCAACGCCCTGTGAGTGGTTGCCGGCCGAAGCCGCGATGACGCCGGCTGCTTTCTCTTCGTCAGTGAGGCGCGACAGCTTGTTAAGGGCGCCGCGCTCCTTGAAGGATGCGGTGAACTGGAAGTTCTCAAACTTGATCCAGACTTCGGCTCCCGTAATCTCCGACAGCGTCCGCGACTTGCGCATGGGCGTGCGTTCGACCTGTCCTTCGAGAACGCGTGCGGCGTCCCGGACATCATCGAGGCTGATCGGCAGGTTTTTGGTCATCGTATTCCCAGTCCAGACAAAGCGCGGCGGACCCTATGCGGGCGCGCTTGAGCGGGCAAGCCCCGACCGTGCGTGTCGCGTCAGGCGGCTGCTGTCTTGTCTGCGTAAAGGCCCTCAACACCCTCATAGGGATCGTGCTCTGCGACGAGGTGGCCGGGCACGACTTCAATGAGTTGCGGGTTGTACTGATCGGCATCTGCGTCATCGATAATGACGGATTTCATGAAGCGCAGCGGGGAGCGCCGGTCGAGCGGGGAAGGCAGGTCGCCTTTCAGTTTCACCCGGTCCTTGCTGCGCTCGAATTTCGGGTCAGGCGTCGGCACAGCCGAGATGAGCGCCTTGGTGTAGGGATGGCGAGCATCCTCGTAGATCGCATCGCGGCCAGCGACTTCGACGACCTTGCCAAGATACAGCACCATGACGCGGTGGCTGATCTCCCGGACGACCGAGAGGTCGTGGCTGATGAAGATCATGGCGAGGCCGAACTCTTTCTGCAGCTCGATCAGCAGGTCGACGACCTGCGCCTGAACAGAAACATCGAGCGCCGATACCGCTTCGTCGCAGATCAGCAGCTTCGGACGGAGGATCATGGCGCGGGCGATGCCGACGCGCTGGTTCTGCCCGCCTGATAGCTCGTGCGGATAGCGGTTGATGAGCGATGCGGAGAGGCCGACGCGTGGCAGGATTTCCTTCACCAGCTTCTCGCGCTCTTCCTTTGATAGTTCGGATTTATGACCTGTCAGCGGTTCGGCGATCGACTGGCCAATCGTCATGCGTGGGTCGAGCGAAGCAAGTGGATCCTGAAACACGATCTGAAGGTCATCGCGCAGGCCATTCATTTCCCTGCGGTCCGCATGGGTAATGTCACGGCCCATCCATGCGACGGAGCCAGCAGATTGCGGCACCAGCTTCAGGACGGCACGCGCCAGCGTTGACTTGCCGCACCCGGATTCGCCGACCACGCCCAGCGTTTCGCCGGGACGCAGATCAAACGACACACCATCGACCGCGCGCAGCATCTTGGTCTTTCCGAAGAGGCCACCACCAACATTGACCGGGAACTCGACCTTCACATCGCGCGCCTCGACAATCGGCTTCACGGTCTCTTCGGGTGGCGGGCCGAGTTGTGGGCGCCCCTCGCGATTTGGCTGGTCGATGCGCGGAACAGCGTTGAGCAGCATTTTTGTGTAGGCATGCTGCGGGGCGTAGAAGATCCCGTCACTGCCGCCCGTCTCGACAATCTCACCATCCTTCATGACGACGACGCGGTCACACATGCGTGCGACCACGCCCATATCGTGAGTGATGAGGACGATACCGGTCCCGGTTTCCTTCTTGAGCTCGTACATCAGGTCGAGCACCTGTGCTTGAACTGTCACGTCCAGCGCCGTTGTCGGTTCGTCGGCGAGTAGGAGTTTCGGATCACACAGCATCGCAATTGCAACCATGACCCGCTGACGCATGCCGCCAGACAGTTCATGGGGAAACTGGTCGAGGCGGCGGCGAGCTTCGGGGATGCGCACCTGTTCCAGCCAGTCCACGCAGCGCTTGGTCGCTGCCTCGCCTTTCAGGCCGCGATGCAGCGCGAGCACTTCGCGCATCTGTGCGCCGACGGTGAGGTGCGGTGTCAGGGAGGTCAGCGGGTCCTGGAAGATCATGGACATCTGCGCGCCGCGAACCTTCCGGAGTGTCGATGCCTTCGCGCCGACCATCTCCTGTCCGCCAAACCGGATGGAGCCACTAACAGTGCCATTGTCCGCGATCAGACCCATCGCAGCGAGGGCGGACTGGCTTTTCCCGGACCCGGACTCGCCGACAATGCCGAGACATTCCCCAGCGGCGACATCGAAACTCGTTCCCTTTACCGCATTCACGGTGCCGTCAGGCGTATCAAAATCGATCTTGAGGTCTCTGACGGAAAGAATTGGGTCAGTCACGGAATGCAGCCTCGCGGAAATGCCTTGCAGGAAATCAGTTTTCTATCGGGACAAAGAGCGGTTGCGAAGTCAACAACTCACTCCAGTCAGGAGCGGCGTGTTTAGCCCGCTAATCCGGCCTCCGTGTAGAATTCCGGGCGTGATGACGCATGCGTCATGCTTGCGTTTTATACGTCAGGCATCTTACTCAGGTAGCAACAATCCAGAGCGGACAGAGGAAACGAGAAGACGATGCCTGTAATGACATTCCTGAATACCTGTATCTTTGACCACGGTGCGATCCAGAAACTGCCGGGCGTGCTCAAGGGACAGGGCGTGTCGAAGCCGTTCGTGATCACCGATCCGGGCATCAAGGCCGCCGGCATCCTTGAAACCATTCTCGAGGCCCTGAAAGGCGAGCCGGGCGGCGTGTTTGCCGAAACGGTCGCCAACCCGACCGAGCAACAGGCCATTCAGGTCACCGAACAATACAAGAGTGCGGGCGCTGACAGCATCATCGCGCTTGGTGGCGGCTCCAGCATGGACCTCGCCAAGGCGGTCGGCCTTCTCGCGAGCCACGGTGGACCACTTGAGAAGTATGCGGCGATCTCCGGCGGCTCGAAACACATCGGCAAACTGCCGCCGCTGATCGCGATTCCAACGACAGCAGGCACCGGGTCTGAAGTCTCCGTTGGCATGATCACAACGATGAACAATGGCCGCAAGGAAACCTTCGCGTCACCCAACCTGATCCCGCCCGTTGCGATCTGTGACCCGGACCTGACCTATGGCCTTCCGAAGATGATGACGGCGGCAACCGGCATGGATGCCGTCACACACTGTATCGAGGCGGTGCTTGTGCCGACCTCCAACCCTCCGGCGGAGGGGATCGGCTATGACGGCCTGACCCGCGCTGTGGGCGATGGCTGGCTGAAGCGCGCCGTCGAAGATGGCTCGGACCCGGAAGCGCGCTGGCACATGATGATGGCGTCCTATGAGGGCGCACTCGCCTTTGTCAAAGGCCTCGGCAGCGTACACGCCCTGTCACATGCGGCTGGTCGCCTGCACGAAAAGCGCCTCCACCACGGCACGCTGAATGCGATCTTCCTGCCGCACCTGCTGCGCTTCAACGAGGGCGCTGCCGACGCAAAGTATGCCCGCCTTCGCTTCGCGATGGGACTGCCGGAAGGTGCCGACCTGGCTGACGCGATCAGCCGGCTGAACGAGTCGATCGGTATACCGCAGACGCTGAAGGAAATTGGCCTCGAGGCGTCTGACGGTCCGGGTGTGGTCGAGTACGCGCTCGCCGATCTGGCCCACCGCGGCAATGCCAAACCGGCGACGCAGGAAGACTATGAGCGGATCTACGAACGCGCGCTCGGCTAGCCTTTGAGCAACGTCCTGACGGACTCATCGCAGGCTGGTCTCCAGTCAGGCATGGGTCCGATCAGGCCGTCGGCCAAGCTGGTATCCAAAACGACCCCCCTCGCGCGGCGGGCAGGCGTCGGAAAGTGTGACCCGAGAACCGGTTCGAGTTTCGGGTCTGGTCCGCCATGCTCGCGTGCGACCGCAAATATTCGCTCAGCCCATTCGAGCCGGTTTACCGGGCCGGGTGGGCCGAGGTGCAGGACGGTCGGAAGGTCGTGGCCGGACGCCATCATGCCGGCGAGATGGACAAGCTGCTCGGCCAGAGCGTCAAATGATGTCGGGCGCCCATACTCATCAGTGACGAGTTGCAGCGTCTCACGCTGGGCGCCGAATTTCAGGATCTTGGCGATGAAGCTCTCGCTGCCTTCTCCGAACAGCCAGCTTACCCGCACAACGACATGACGCCCGCCGGCTGACCGAACAAGCGTTTCACCTTCAAGCTTGGTTTCTCCGTAAACCGAGGCGGGGGCAGTCCAGGTTGATTCCTTCAGCGGCTGGTTTGCGTCGCCCTCACTGAAGACAAGATCGGTAGAGACGTGAATCAGCGGAATTCCTGCCACGGCCGCGAGCCGCGCAACCGTTCCCGCGCCGTCTGCATTCACGCGTTTGGCCAGTTCGGGCTGGGCCTCTGCCGCGTCAACATTCGTGAAAGCGGCGGCATTGATGATGAAAGCGGGCGCATTTTGCTCAATCACTGCGGCGAGTTGTGTCGGGTCATTGATATCCAGACGGTCCCGGCCAAGGGCAAGACAGCCCTTGCGAGCGAGAGCCTGTCCGAGGCGGCCATTGCCACCGGTCACGAGAATTCGGTGCGTGTTGATCATCGTTGGTAACTGAAGGGCGATTCCAGTTTCGCAAGGCCCGGCCAGGTGAAATCACGCCCTGACATGACAACATCGTCGGGGCGTGGCCAAGGAATGTCGAGCCCGGTGTCGCACCATAGGAGGCCGCCTTCACTTTCCGGCGCATAGTGGGCGGTTACCTTGTAAGCCACGAGCGTATTCGTGCTCAGTGTCTGGTAACCATGTGCAAACCCGGCAGGCACGTAGAAAAGCTGGTGCTCGTTTGCGGACAGTTCGACGTGGAGGCTTTTCCCGTAAGTCGGTGAACCTCGCCGAATATCCACGATTGCATCGAAAATACGTCCCCGGAGGACCTGCATCAGCTTTGCCTGAGCGTGCGGCGGCGCCTGGAAGTGCAGACCGCGCGTCGTGCCCGGCGCAGCGGAAAATGCGTGATTGTCCTGCACCCAGTTTTCGGCAGGCAGGCCCGCATCTTCCCAGTCACGCGCGTGCCAGGATTCGCGAAACCAGCCGCGCTCATCACCATGCGCCTTGAGGGTGATCAGGGCTGGACCGGGAATTTCAAATTTGTGTGTGTCGAGAATTGGCATGCGGTTTGATCGCCATCTCGAAACAAAGCGTCAATGGCCGGATGTAATACACATTGTCGGGGATTGTGCTTAAGAGTGTTCGATTGGGGGAATTATCATGGGCAGGTCGATCAAACCCGTCATCCTTTGCGGCGGCAATGGCACGCGGCTCTGGCCGCTTTCGACACCGCAACATCCCAAGCAATTCCTCAACCTGCTCGGCGATCAGAGCATGCTGGAAATGACGATTGCCCGTGTGCAGGGAACCCAGCACAGCAGCCTGTCCTTTGCGCGCCCCATGATTATCGGCGCGGCGCGCCATGCAGACCTCATCGGGAAACTGGCTGACAGCGCTGACATCCTGCTTGAACCGTTCGGAAAAAACTCCGCAGCGCCTGTCGCGGCCGCCGCGCTGGCCAATCAGCCTGATGATCTTGTGCTCATCCTTCCCGCAGACCATGACATTGCAGACGTTCCAGCCTTTCACTCTGCGCTTGAGCATGGTGTTCAGGCTGCATCTGCAGGCAGTGTCGTCACCTTCGGTATCATCGCTGCCCATCCCGCCACGGGTTACGGGTATATCGAAGCTGCTAGCAAGATGGGCGACGTGATCGATGTCGTTCGGTTTGTCGAGAAGCCAGACCTGGAAACCGCCAAGGACTATGTCGCTTCTGGCAAGTTCTTCTGGAATGCCGGCATCTTCCTGTTCCGGGCTGGTGACATGCTGGACGCGTTTGCGGCGCACGCGCCCGACATTCTCGAAGCGGTCAAGGCGTCGATGCCAAGAGGCTTTGGCCATGCTCAGTGCGTTTCTCACGGAACACTCGATGAGACCGCTTTCGCCGCATGCCGGTCAGAATCAATCGACTATGCTATCATCGAACATCACAACGCGCTGAAAGTGGTGCCTGTCGAGATGGGCTGGAGCGACATTGGTGATTTCCGTGCTCTGTGGGAACGCTCAACGAAGGATGAGAACGGCAACGTCGTGATCGGAGATGCGACACTGATCGACTGCCGCAACTGCTATGTGCGTTCGGTCGGAAAGCCTGTTTCGATTTCAGGACGCGAGGATGTCGTTGTGATCGCAACTGAAGATGAAATTCTTGTATGTGACATGAGCGCCGTTCAGTCTGTAAAAGAGCTTGCGAAGAAGTAGACATCGGCGCTAGCCGTTGTCTCCTGAGCAAGCCTGCCGACCTGACCCTCACTGGCCGGCGGTCAGACGAGCCACATCGCTGGCGGGAAGGTAGATTATGAGGCTGCTCATAACAGGTGGAGCCGGATTTATCGGATCCGCACTCGTCCGGCGCGCACTGGCCAAGGGCTACCACGTTCTCAATATCGACAAGCTGACTTATGCGTCCAACCCGGAGAGCCTGGCGGATATCGCCAGCGTTGAACGCTATGCTTTCCAGCAGGCTGATATCTGCGACAGCACCGTGATGCGCCGTGTAATCGCGGATTTCCAGCCGGACATCGTGTTCAACCTTGCTGCTGAGTCGCATGTCGACCGGTCGATAGAGGGCCCCGACGCCTTCGTCCGAACCAATATCAACGGCGTCTACACGCTGCTTGAAGCTTGCCGGAATGAGATTCCTGCAGATCGGCTTCGAGGCGGATTTCGGTTCATTCAGATTTCCACCGACGAGGTTTACGGTTCGATTGCGCAAGGCGCGTTTCACGAAGGCTCCACCTACCAGCCAAATTCACCTTATTCGGCCTCCAAGGCTTCGGCTGACATGCTCGTTCGCGCCTGGAACCGCACCTATGGCTTCCCGGCGATCGTAACGAATTGCTCGAACAATTACGGCCCTTGGCAATTTCCTGAAAAGTTCATTCCGACGGTGATCCTGAAAGTGCTGCGCGGTGAACAGATCCCGGTCTATGGCGACGGGCAACAGGTGCGCGACTGGCTGTTCGTCGACGATCATGCCGATGCGCTGCTGCTCGTCGCTGAGAAGGGCAAGCTCGGCGAAACCTATTGCGTTGGCGGCGACAGTACCGAAACCAATCTCGACCTTGCACGCATTGTCTGCGACCTCGTTGATGAGCGCTTCGGCAAGAAAGACGGCGCGTCCAGCCGAGACCTCATCACCTTCGTCGCCGACCGCCCCGGGCATGATCGGCGCTATGCGATCGACCACAGCAAGATCACAGATGAGCTGGGCTGGTTACCGCAACACAGCCTTGAGACCGGGCTTGCCATGACCGTAGACTGGTACATCGAACATCAGGCATGGCTGGACGATC
>JAYZBJ010000157.1:0-4880 GCA_036338795.1 Pseudomonadota bacterium
TTGGCGACACGCGGGTCGGCAATCCTGAACGTCACACCCGTATTCGAACGTGTGATCTTGTCGGCGCACAGGAACTCGATCCAGTCGGTCTTGGAAACCCAGTCTTCGAGGATCGAGAGGCTCTTGTCGGACCGCGCTTTCAGCCCTGCCGGGCCACCTTCACTCTCGGCCCAGTCGAGTGCCTTGAGGTAATCCTCAACGGCGAGCATGGATGGCGTGTTGATCGTCGCACCTTCGAAGATGGCTTCGTTCAGCTTGCCACCCTTCGTCATGCGGAAGAGCTTCGGCAGCGGACGATCAGGCGTATAGCTTTCAAGGCGTCTTACTGCATTTGGCGACAGGATGAGCATGCCGTGGGCTGCTTCACCGCCGAGGACTTTCTGCCAGCTATACGTGATGACATCGAGTTTCTCGAACGGCATCTCCTGCGCGAAGACAGCAGAAGTCGCATCGCAGATGACAACACGCTCCGGGTTTGGCTTGATCCAGCTGTGATCGTCAACGCGGACGCCGGAGGTCGTTCCGTTCCAGGTGAAGACGATATCGGCATCGTCGCGCGCCTTGTTGAAGTCAGGCAGCACGCCATAGTCGCCAACGTGGATTTCGCAATCGTCCAGCTTGAGCTGCTTCTGCGCGTCGGTCACCCAGTCCTTGCCGAAACTTGCCCAAGCGAAAATATCGACCGGCTTAATGCCGAGCATTGACCACATGCACATCTCGACAGCGCCCGTATCGGACGCAGGAACGATGGCAACGCGGTAATCATCTGGGAGGTTGAGGATCGCCTTGGTGCGATCAATCGCTTCCTTCAGCTTTGCTTTCGCATCCTTGGCGCGGTGTGAGCGGCCAAAGGCGGTTGTCTCAAGCTGTGAGAGGGAAAAGCCGGGGCGCTTGGCGGTCGGCCCGGAAGAAAAATGCGGACACGCAGGGCGTACGTCCGGCTTGGCGGGAATCGTCATCTGTTTTTACTCCTATCCTTACAGATAGGCTGGCCCTCGTTGGGGAGAGCTGGCCCACGGCCCCTATGCCAGAATAATCGACAGGGTGATAGGGCTTTGTTTGTGACGCTTTCGTGAGAGGGGCTTGCTCACCTCGCCGGGCAATGCAATTGCAACAGGACGCATCGAAAAAAGGATTGCCGGTACGAGATGACGACTGGGCGCTCAGCTGCAGAATGGGGCCTCTTCCTGCTCCTCTCATCATGCTGGGCAAGCGCCTTTGCGATGACGAAGGTCGCCGTTGAAGACCTGCCCGCCAGCGTCATCATACCGGGCCGCCTTATCACTGGAGCCATTGTTCTCTGGTGCGTCATGCTCATCAGGGGAGACCGGCTCCCCCCGTTTTCGGACCGGGCGTCGTGGTTATCCATCGTCGGCCTCGGCACAATCGGCACGGCAGCCCCCTTCTACTTCATCACGGTCGGGCAAAAGACGATCGACGCTTCTCTGGCGGCGCTGCTCATTTCGGGTGCTCCGCTATTCACCGCTACGCTCGCGCATTTCAGCTTCAAGGAAGAACAGCTTACCGGGTTCAAGGTGATCGGACTGCTGACCGGGTTTGCGGGGGTTGCCCTGCTGCTTGGCCCTGACGCGTTGAAGGGGCTCGGCAATGCTGACCTCATTGCCCAGCTTCTCGTCCTGGCCGGAGCATTCTGTTACGCGCTCAACAGTATCATCGCGCGCCAGGCGCCCCGCATGTCGCCGATTGTCCTGCCCGTCGGCTTTCTGACAGTCGCGTCGATATCGTCCCTGCCGATGCTGGTGTGGACAGACTGGTCTGCGGTGACCTTCTCACCCGAAAGCACGGCCTCCGTTTTGGGGCTTGGCGCTATCTCGACGGGCGTTGCGGGTATTCTTCTGATGCACCTCGTCGCCCGTACGAGCGCGACCTTCATTGCCCTGACGGGTTATGTCATCCCGATCCTCACTGCCATTCTCGGTTACTTCGCGTTCGGCGAGGTACAGAGCTGGTCGGCCCTTGGCGCCTTCGTGCTGATCCTGTCCGGTGTGTGGTTCTCTCAACGTCAGGGACGCCGCCTCGCCACCAGCTGAGGATTGCGCCGCACCCCCGACGTATTAGGATCAATGATGAAGGCAGGCGCAAAGACCTGTCCGGGAGGAAGATCAAATGAGCAAAATTGACATTCGCCCCATTTCCGGTGCGCTTGGTGCCGAGATTGGCGGCGTGGACCTGGCTGACGACCTTTCAAACGAAGCGTTTGACCAGATACATCAGGCGTTTCTCGATCATCATGTGATCTTCTTCCGGGGCCAGTCCCGGCTGACACCTGAAAAACACAAGGCATTCGGTCGCCGTTTCGGAACCTTGAACGTCCACCCTTACGTGAAAGGCATGGACGGGCATCCAGAGATTCTGGAGATCATCAAGGAGCCTGACGAAAAGACAAACTTTGGTGGCGGCTGGCACACCGACATGTCCTTTCTGGAGGAGCCCGCGCTTGGATCCATCCTTCATGCGATCGAAGTGCCGCCATTCGGAGGCGACACGCTCTGGGCGAACCAGCACATGGCCTATGATGCACTATCGGATGGTTTGAAGAACACGCTTGCAGGGCTGACAGCGATCCACTCGGCGAAAGGCGAATACGGCCCGAAAGGCCAGTCCGCGCTTGGCCGCAAATCCATGGACACACAATCGGCCCCGGACGCGCCGGAGTTCGAGCATCCCGTGGTCCGGACCCACCCGCAAACCGGGCGCAAGGGGCTTTACGTCAATCCGGCTTTCACCCTGCGCTTCAAGGGCTGGACACGACGCGAAAGCCGCCCGCTGCTCAATTTCCTGTTCGAGCATTGCCGGCAGGAGCAGTTCACTTGCCGCTTCCGCTGGGAGGAAAACTCCGTCGCTTTCTGGGACAACCGGTCGACCTGGCATTTCGCGTTGAACGACTATGCTGGACACCGCCGCCACATGCGCCGTGTGACGGTCAACGGAGACCGCCCGTTCTGAAGATCACAGCGTGAAACTGCCGCGTATCACGGTCTGGGCATGGCCACGCAGCTTCACGCGATCGCCTAAAAGCTCCACACCAATTTGCGCGCCGCGGCCGGGATAGGCTTGATAACAGTCAAACGGCTTCTTCAGGCGCGGCCCCATGATAGCGGCCACCATGCAGTGCCAGCTGCCGGTTGCCGGATCTTCAGGAATACCGCTGCCGGGTGCGAAGAAGCGGCTCGTCACATCGACGCCGTCCCCGCCTGATGCGAGACACCCGAAATTGCCGCGATCCCAGCCATCGCCGCCGCCAAGTCGCT
This sequence comes from Pseudomonadota bacterium, assembly GCA_036338795.1. GTDB lineage: Bacteria > Pseudomonadota > Alphaproteobacteria > Caulobacterales > Hyphomonadaceae > Henriciella. The sequence continues at coordinate 3,273 of JAYZBJ010000157.1, forward strand.
TGAGCAGGTCGAGGTCCGGCTGAAGTTCGGTAATATCCTCCGGCGAGGCGAAAACGGCGCCGTAGAATGGCCCGCCCCAAGCCTCCAGCGGCCATGCCCCTAGCGCAGTCGCAACATCCTCGGTGACGTCAATGCGATTGACCTGCGGCGCGGGAAAATCCATTTCATAGCGACCGTCTGGCAAACGGTTGACGGTCAGCCGGCCGGAACGGACCGTATCGAACGCAATCTCGTGTGCCTCGAACCCTTCATGCTGAAACAAGGCATGGGCTGATGCCAATGTCGCGTGTCCGCAAAGGGGCACTTCGATTGTCGGGGTGAACCAGCGCAGCGCCCAGATGCCAGGCCCTTTGGGCACAAGGAACGCCGTTTCAGCAACATTGTTTTCTGCTGCGATGGCCTGAAGGACATTATCCGGCAGAAAGGCATCCATTGGCATCACGCACGCCTGGTTGCCTTCGAATACCCGGCTTGCAAATGCATCGATCTGGTAGAAACTGTAGTCGGTCATGCCGCGCAACTCCAATGGTTCGCCAACTGGATACGCGGCGAGGCGGACTTGCACAAACCAGACTTTCTAAGCGACCATTTAGTCCTGCTGGCGCCTGAAGAGGTCGGCCTGCCAGCCATGGTGCACCGGGCCATGTCCTTTGCCGAAACCCTTGGCATTGCGAAGGGCGGCATGCAGGTAATCACGCGCCTGCTCCACGGCATCTGACATCGGTACTTCCTGGGCGACCAATGATGCAATGGCACTCGCCAGGGTACACCCGGTGCCATGCGTCGAGGTCGTGACGACACGGTCGCTTTCGAGCAGCCACTCGCCATGTTCGGTCTGCAGGACATCTGTGATCGTGCGACCCGGTATGTGGCCACCTTTGACCAGAACGCCCTTGGCGCCGCGGTTGAGCAGGATGTCTGCGGCCCGCCGTTGTCCATTCACCCCGTCGACCGACTTGCCGGTCAATACTTCAGCTTCTGGAGCGTTTGGCGTGAGCAGGGCCGCCCCTGGCAGCAGGAGGGACATCAAAGCCTGCACGGCGCGCTCATTGACAAGCCTGTCGCCCGAACTCGCAATCATCACAGGGTCGATGATACGTGGCTTGTCCTGCGCCCGCTCGTCCAGCGTTTCGCCGACAAGTTCGACCAGATCGGCTGTACCGAGCATGCCGGTCTTGATGGCATCGACACCGATATCCGACAGACAAACCTTCATCTGTCCGGAAACCGTATCGAGCGGGATCGGGTGAACTGCATGTACGCCGGTGGTGTCCTGAACGGTGATGGCGGTGACGGCGGTCATCGCGTAGCCGCCCGTTGCCATGATCGCCTTTATGTCGGCCTGGATGCCAGCACCGCCACCGGAGTCGGAACCGGCGATTACCAGAACGCGCCCGTTAGGATCGGGTCTTTTTTCCACCATGAAGAATGTCTCCAGCAGTCAAACAAAAAGGGGCGCAACCTCGACGGCAGCGCCCCTCTTCCAATCCTTTAACGATCAGGCCGGGCTTGGTTCACCATCCGGATCAGATCCGAAGCCTTTGCGACGCTTGCCAGTCACCGGCACAGCCGAGGCCGGGCCTTGCGGTTCATCCGGCTCTTCCGGGC